>NZ_JBFTJD010000035.1:0-38995 GCF_056395245.1 Arthrobacter sp. 10L430
TGCAAACCAGCGTCTCCGCGGTCCACGGCTCAAACAAGGATCCCCACCCGGATTCCACACGCCATAAAAGCGCCGTTTTCCAGGCCATTCAGAAGGGGGTCGGTCGCTTTCTTTCCGCATCAGCGGCGGCGACTCGAATTACTTTACACACCACCGGCGGCCGGTGCAAATCGACCGTCGGGCGCGGATCCGGCGCCCGAAGCCGACCCTCTGGCGCCGCCCCAAGCCGACCCCCGGAGGCGCCCCGGACCCACCCCGTGGCAGGGCGCCTGGCCGAGCTTGCCACCCTCCACATGACCGTGACCCGACCGTAACTAGACAGAACGGTCTGTCTCACATAAATTTTTAGGACGTTCTCTGTCCAAAGGGCAGTGGTCCGTTATCGCTGAAGCAGAACGGCGGATCAAATGTGCACGCCATGAAAGAGCCAAAAATGACTGCAACACACTTTGACCGCTTCGTAGCCGAGGCCCTCACTGCGGACCGGGAAACCGACTCCGGGCTGACTCCGGACGAGCTCTATGGCCTCTACACCAGCTGGAGCCTGATCAACAAGACACAGCCCGAGTCCCCCGAGGCCTTGCGGGCAGGCCTTAAGGGAGTCGGCATCGATCCTGATCACAACGAGTTGTCCATGACAGGCCCGGCCGCGGCGGACTATATCCTCGCCAGCGCCCCCAGCCTCATCTAGCTCCGCATGCTGCAGGAAGAGCCAACACGCACCGGCTCTTCCTGCTGCGTTTAAGGCACGATGCTTCCAATAAGACGCCGCGCTTCCAAGCCGCGTTGTTATTAACCCGCTCCTGCCAGCACCTCACACCAATCTACGCACAGCACGCCTTTTGGCGCGCTCGGGAAATTCAAGGTATCCAATGGACTTACTGTCCGGCATTTCAGCAGGAACGTTCCTCGGCGGAAGATACCGCGTCGTGGACCAGATCGGTTCCGGTGCAATGGCCAACGTCTACCGGGCCACCGACGAATTCCTCGGCCGGGACGTGGCCGTCAAGGTGGTCATCAAGCCCGCCAACGCGGATGCACAGGACGACGACGCGGAAGTGAAAGTCCTCGCACGCCTGAACCACCACAACCTTGTCACGCTCCTGGACGCAGGCGTGGACAGGACCGAATCCGGCCCGCGCATCTACCTCGTGATGGAGCTCGTGGAGGGCCCGGACCTTCGGCGCCGCCTCCAGGACGGTCCGCTCTCGTCCCGGCACACCGCGCAGATTGGCTATGATCTGGCGGATGCGCTCACTTACATTCATGACGGCGGCGTAGTCCACCGTGACGTCAAACCCGGCAACATCATGGTCTTCGACTACCATCACGATGCCGCCAGGATGCGCGCGAAGCTGACGGACTTCGGCATTGCCCTCATGGCGGACACACCGCATCTCGATACCGGTGACGTTCTCGGAACCGCGGCCTACCTCAGCCCGGAACAGGCGAAGGCCGAACCGGTCGAGCCCGCCAGCGACGTCTACTCCCTTGGCCTGGTGCTGCTCGAATGTCTGGCCGGGGAGCCCGTGTTCAAAGGCGATCCGCTTCAGAGCGCCGTGGCGCGTCTGATCAGGGACCCCCACATTCCAGAGAGCCTGGACCCGGAATGGCGGCAGCTCCTGGCGGGCATGATGGCACGGAACCCGCAGGACCGGCCCTCCACGCGCGAAGTGACCCAGGCCCTCTACGATCAGGCCGTCAACAGCCGCGGGAAGCACAAGGTGGACACCGCCATCATCCCCGCCAACGAGGACGCGCGCATGGAGGCTGTCCACCGCTACGGCATTCTCGATACCCCTCCGGACGGCTCCTTCGACAGGATCACGGCACTCGCGGCACGGGTCTTCTCGGTGCCCATAGCGATCGTCTCCGTCGTGGACCATGACCGCATCTGGTTCAAGTCCCACCACGGAATCCCTGCGGAGGAAATCACCCGTGACCCGGGGCTGTGCGCTTCGGCGATCCTGCAGGACGACCTCTGGGTTGTGGAGAATGCCCCCAAGGACCCGCGGTCCCTGGCCAATCCGCTTGTTGCCGGGGAGTTCGGTCTTGGTTTTTATGCGGGTGCGCCGCTGACTACACGGGATGGCTACAACCTGGGCACGCTGTGCATTCTCGATTACGAACCCCGTGTCCTCACCCCGGAAGACGCAGCAACGCTCCGTGACCTTGCCGCCGTCGTCATGAATGACCTCGAGCTCCGGCTCGAGAGCCGGAGTTTGGCACCCGCCCGTCCCTGATCGCTGGGCAACGCGGGAGACCCCGACGGCGGGAGGCCGGCAAACGCCGCGGGCTTCCCGCCGTCGGACTTGGATCCCCGCGGCCGCCAAGCCCCTCCCCCAATTAGCCCCCGCACAGCCCAACCTTTCCGTAGCATCTCCGGGCAATGCTGGATGTGTCCGCAAATGCAATTGGGGGGGACATGACTCTTCGGGCCAGCACGATTTCCAGCCGGGATGACTACCGGGGGCAGCCATGAGCACCCTGGACATCCACTTCGATGAGCCCTCTGTTCCGGTGCCGGACTGGCCGGCCGGCAGTCCAGGCGTCGATGACGGGCCAGCCCCCGTCGTCCACCATTTCCTTCGATTTCCGTCGGTTGGTCAAAGGGCCGCCGCCCGCCGCCCGGGCTGACAGTGGCAGCTGCCCAACAGGATCCTGCGCCGAGGTCCGCGCAGAGAAAAGCTCGACGGCGGGGTGGTCGCCAGCGCTGCCGGCCCTCCCGTCGTCGAGGTACACCGCAGCCGCCGAAAGCAGCTTCGGTGCAGTCCGGCTGCCGCGCCGGGGGCGTGTCCGTTCGGGCTGGGCTGCGGGGAGTTTCGCCTAGCCGCCGGTGTGGTGGATGGTGAATGCGGTGAGGAACCCCACCGATGCCACCAGGCCCGTGAGGTTGTGGTGTTCCTCGAACGCCTCGGGAATCATCGTGTCTGCGAGCATGGCCAGGATGCCGCCGGCGGCGACTGCGGTAATGAAGGCCACGAGTTCATCGGGGGCGCTCTCCAGGGCTGTGAAACCGATAAGGGACGCCAAGCCGCTGAGGATGGCGATGCCGCCCCAGACGCCGAACACATATTTGGCGCTGCGGCCCGCCTTCTTCATCCCGGCGGTGCTGGACAGCCCTTCCGGGACGTTGGAGATGAACACGGCCGCGAGCATGGCCGGGCTGACGGCACCACCGGCGATCAGGCCCACGCCCAGAACTACTGATTCAGGGATGCCGTCCAGGAGCGCTCCGACGGCGATGGCGGTGCCGCTTCCCGGGGTGTCCTTTTCGGAAGGCTGCAGTTCCGTGGAGCGTTTGCGGTGCTTGGCCCCGGATTTCGCCAGCATGGTATTGGCGCTGACGTAGATCAGGGCTCCGGCCATGAATCCTGCGGCGGTGGGCCAGAGGCCGCCACCCTGCACGGCTTCGTCAACGAGCTCAAACGCGAGCGCCGAGATCAGTACACCGGCGCCGAAGGCCATGATGGAGGAGACCAGCTTCGGCGGGACCGTCCATTTCCAGGACAGCCACGAGCCGAGCACCAGCGCGCCTCCGGCAAGTGTTCCCCAGAACATTGCCTGCGCCCACATCGGCATGTATCCCCTTCCGCGGCCGCCAGGCCTGATCGTTCGCTTGGAACCGGCATCTGCTGCAGGCAGGCGCCGGTCCCGAAACCACCAGCATTCTCGCAGACAGGAGGACGGGGCCAGCGGCGGCATGCCGTCAGCATACTGATCAAATGCGGACAGAGGCACTCAAGACGGACTCCGCCCTCCTGGACGCACCACTGGGCGTAGAAAACTAGAGGCGGCGCCGCCCTTGCGGCTTGCTGCCGATGCTCGCCGTCGGCGCCCCCCAGAGCCCGGCGAGGCTGGATGCCCCGCGGAGGCCAGCGATGGCCCGAACCACATTCACACTGGCCCTGGCGTCAGCACCCGGGCCGGCCTCGGCGGGCGGCAGACTGAGCGCGGAAAGGACGGCGTCGAGGCTGTACGTCGGCAGATCCAGCTGGCTCTGTGCCAGCTGCAGGGCGCAGTAGAAGTCCTTCGCGGGGAGATCCAGCTTCAGGTGCCCGCTCGCCTTGCGCATAACGTCGGCGTCATAGGGGGCGTCGAAGGCAACCAGGGGATCTTCGCAGGTGAAGTGCAGGATCCCTTCAACGGCCATTTCCCAGCCGGCGGCGGTGGAGACGTCCTGTTCCGTGACGCCGTGGCGCTCGGTATGGACGGGATCGAACCGACTAAGTCCTGCCGGCGGCTTGATCAGCCAGGACGTCGTGTCCACGATGCGTCCGTCCCGGACTTTCACCAATCCGACGCCGCACACCGACGCAAGGTCACTGTTGGCCGTTTCGAAGTCGATGGCCGTAAAGCTTATTCCTGGCACTGCTTGCCTCCCCCTGGCATTGTTGCCGGAGGCTATAGCTTGTCGTTCTGCCCCTAGCCAAATTATCTTCGCAGACGGGATGCCAGATTACTTTCCCGGGCGGATTGTGAAGCCGGCGGTGATGAACAGCCGGTGAAGACCGGGCTCAGCGCTCGAGGACGGCCTTGAGATTCTGCACAAAAACCTTGTTCCGGCGCGGCACCATGAAGGCCATGGCCGGTGCCATCAGCATGCCGAGTCCGCGCGGCCTCATGTCCACGCTCCGGGTAAATTTGGCGCCCTCCGGTGCGGGTTCTACCTTGTAGGTGATCAGGGGCTGGAGCCCGGCGAAGTCCCCTCGGTACACCAGCTGCTCCCCCGGCGTCACGTCCAGTGCAGTGAACTGCCCCTCGGTCTTGCCCATGAACGGTTTGAACCGGAGGGGATAGGTCTTGCCGACGGAGGGCACGGGATCGGTGGTCGCGTCCACCGAGTCAATGTCGACGTGCCAGTTGGGCTCGTTGCGAAGATCCGCAACGTAGGCGAAGACGTCTTCCGGGGTCCGCCTGATGACCACACTTTCAGCCGATCTGACCACGGATCCTCCTCGCGCCCGCCACCTGAACCAAACCAACCGCCGGACGTCGAGGACGTGCGGCGATGAGCCGATTTGTGGCTCTCAGTTTACGCTTAGGGCCGCGGTCTGGGCACTCGGCCGGCTGCAGTCCGCAGCCCAAGCAACTACCCGTTGACACCCCGCCGGGTGCGGAGTACCACGGGGCTTAGACGGTCCAATCCCGGGCCGTCTCTGGTTTGTTCTGAAAGCCTTTAGGAGCATCTCATGCCTGTCGCTGTCATCCAGGATTTCCCCGGGGGAACACTCGAGCAATACAACCAAGTCGTCGAAAAAATGGGCTTCACTCCGGGCGGACCCGGTGCCCCTGGCGGGATCTTTCACTGGGTCACCGCCACTGACAACGGCATCCGCGTGACTGACGTCTGGCAGAGCCGGGAAGATTTCGATGCGTTTACTCAAGCGTCAACCGGCCCCATCGTCGCCGAAGTCGGCATCCCTGGCCCGCCGGAGGTCACCTTCTTCGACGTCCACAACTACCTGACCGCGGGCCCCAAGGCGTAAGCCACACAGTTACACGGTGGACGCAGTCAGGGCCTTCTTTGCCAATCCCGGCCTGAAAGACGCCAAGCAACGGGGCGGCGTCCAGGGCGACCCGAGGACTGAGTCCTTCGAATAGCAGGTCCGCCGGCAGGCGGACCAAAAGCATTGGAAACCCCGACGGCGGGTGGCCGGCAATGGCTGCCGGTCACCCGCCGTCGAACTTTGCGCTGGTTGGGTTCGTCGACACCGATCCCGCTGGTTGAGCCTGTCGAAACCGGGTTTAGTGCCTTCGCGGTCAGCGCTCCGGGTGCAGGTCCTTGCTCCAGAGCACGGCGCCGTTGGCGTTGCGGAGGCTGACGGAGAAGACGTCGTCCTCGCCGAGGTCCACGTGGCCGAAGAACTGGCTCTCGCCGTTGCGCGGGGACTGGTTGGCGTAGGCACCGGCCTTGAAGAAGGCGACCTCGGGGCCGAAGGTGCCGTCCATCTGGCTGGGGCCGAACGTTCCGGCGTTGATGGGGCCGGCCACGAATTCCCAGAAGGGGTCGAAGTCGCGGAAGGCCGCGCGCTCCGGCGAGTAGTGGTGTGCGGCGCAGTAGTGGACGTCGGCCGTGAGCCAGACCACGTTTTTAACCCGGTTGCGCTTGAACGCGGACAGCACCCCGGCGATCTCGAGTTCCTTGCCCAACGGGGCTCCGGCGTCGCGGTTTGAGAGGGATTCCTCGTTCACGGGGCCGTCCGGCACGATGATGCCGAGCGGGAGGTCGGCGGAGATGACCTTCCAGGTCGCCTTGGACTTGCTCACTTCACGGATGAGCCAGCGCGCCTGTTCCTCGCCGAGGATGTGGGTGAGGCTCGTTTCCTTGCCGTCCGTGTTGGGGTCCTTGAAGGTGCGCATGTCCAGGCAGAAGACGTCCAGCTGCGGGCCGCGGGAGATCTTGCGGTAGATGCGGGCGGGCTCGAAGCCGGTGCTGCCGTCGCTCAGCTGCGCGATGGGCTGGTACTCCTGCCAGGCCTGGCGGCCGCGGGCGGCGAGCACGTCCACGCGGCGTTCGGTGTAGCGGGTGTCGGTGATGATCTGCCCGGGGTACCAGTTGTTGTGGGTTTCGTGGTCGTCCCACTGGGCGATCACCGGCGCGTCGGCGTAGAGGGCGCGGATGTTCTTGTCCATCATGTTGTAGCGGTGCCTGCCGCGGAACTCGTTGAGGGTCTCGGCCACCTTGGACACTTCCTCGGTGACCAAGTTGCGCCAGATCTGGCCGTCCGGCTCGGTGACCTCTGCGGTGATGGGGCCGTCAGCGTAGATGGTGTCGCCGGAGTGGATGAAGAAGTCCGGCTTGGTGGCGTGCATGGCCGCGTAGCCGCGCATGCCGCCGACCTCCTCGTTGATGCCCCAGCCCTGGCCGGCGGTGTCGCCGGTCCAGACGAAGCTCTGCCGGCGGGGTGTGCGGCCGCTGCGGAATGTGCCGGTACCGGGTGCCGTGCCGAACGAGCCGTGCGCAGTCTCGCCGGCGTGGCCCTCGGCGTCCTCGAAGTGCATGGTGAGCGCGAAGCGGGTGCCGGCCGGAAGGTGCTGCGCGTTGATCTTGGAAGTGAAGTCGGTGGCCCCGCTGGCCCTGGTCCCGCGGAGCACGCGCTGGAAGGCGCGGCCGCCCCGGAGCGGGGTTCCGTCCTCGTCCACGGCCAGCAGGTTGGCCACGAGCCGGCCCGGACCGGAGGCGCGGGACCAGAGCACGCCGGAGTTGGCGGTGACGTCTCCGGTGGAGATGCCGGACGGGAGGGTGAGGCGGTTGCGAATCAGCGGGACGCCGGATGGGCGGGCGGCGTGCGCGGGCACAATGAGTGAGGGTGCGACGGCGGCAGCACCGGCAGCGGCGATGGCACCTTTGAGGACGTTTCGGCGAGTGAAAGCAGTCATGGTGCCATCGTTGACTGCACGCGTGAATGGCTGGCGACGGCGGGGTGAACCGCGTGAATCGAGCGGTGTCGGCTGTTGGCGGTGCTGGGCGGAACGACCCCCGCCAAGAGCAGGTGAGCGGCGGGGTTTACTACGGATTTGCGGGTAATCCCCGCCGCCTCTGGTCGGTCTGAGAGCTGGCTACTATTCACTCACATAGGCAAGAATACATATGCCTAATTAACCGCCTACGACGAGTTGCTTGTTTGTGCGACAACCGCTCATGCTCCCAATTCGGCACAGATGTCCCGGCTCGTTCCTGTTGTGCTCAGTAATGTGGTGACGTTATCGGGACCAGGATTTTCGACCTTGTAAACGATGCGCCCGTTGTATTGAGTGGTGGTGGGCCCGGCAGGCTTGTCGGTCGGAAACATAATAAGTCCCGCCGTTCCCGTTTCAGTTATCGTCTGAGATCCATCAGGATTCAGGACCGTATTCCGGACGGAACCGGTTGGTCGAATAGTGATCGAGCGTACAGGAGCGCCTTCGGAGTCTAGCCGAGTGTATGTCAGCGTGAAGCCTCGTCCTCCACTAAATATGCGTATCGGTTTGCCCGACTTATCCAAGAAGGTCCTTACCGTAGCATTTGAGCCGGTCGCCTGAAGCAACAAATCAAAACCTGAGCATGCAGTGCCCGCTGGAAGCCTTAGGTTATCCGGAAAGTCTGCTGGTGGATCTCCCTTTACCGGCGGGGCCGCGGTGGCCGCCGGCGACAGACCGAGAAGGGCGCCGGCCAGCAGAATGGGCAGAGCGAATCGACGAGCTGAAGTAAAATTCATGTTTTGCTCCATTAGATTGGCGGTCGTCATTGGCCGCATTGTCACGAGGCGTAGTAGTGCGCACACGGTGCACATATAGATCGCATAGTCCGCATCATTCTTGGGGATGGGACACTTAGAATACGTCCGAGCGCAACTGATGAAAAGAGCCGGCAACTATTGATTAAATTCGGTTCGTATGCAATTCATCCTGTCTCCGAATCGCCATATCAGATTTGTGAGAATTTACTCATAAAGGACCTCTCGGCCCAATTTTGAAGCAGGCATGATCCGACCTTCACCACAGCCGTGGCAGAGGCAACGAAAGACTGACGGCGCTAGGCCCGCCCGACGGTGGCAGCGCTGTAGCGCTGGCGCTGCTCAGCGCGACGGCAGTTGGTCCACGAATGGGACCTGGGCGACGTACTGCTGGTACAGCTTCAGTGCGTCGTCAATGGGGATGTGGCCAAAATCCAACGTGTCCTGCAGCCCTTCCAGTTGGGCGTTCGTTGTTTCCGCTGCACTGACCCTGTCGGTCAGCGCATGTGAATTGGCGAAGTTGGTGGCCAGGGCCGCTGCGACGGACAGAATTACGGCTGCCAGGCACAGGAATCGCCACACCACGGAATCGTCGCCCAGCGAGAATATGCCCTGGACTGCTTCGGTGAACCCGGTGCCCCCAGCCGCCGGTCCGGCGGTGACCATGGCGGCTAGTGCGCTGCCCACGATGCTGATGTTTGAGAGCCTGTTCCGCCGGGGTCGTTCCCGCCCCAGGTAGGAGCGGATGTTCTCTTGCTTTTGTTGGATGCGGTCGGACAGCCTTTGACGCGTTTCCGGTGATTCGTCCATGATCTGCTACCAGCCTCCCTGTCGGACGGTATCTGCGATCAGGATCCCACCGCCCCGATGCGCGGTCCAGACTCGACTGCTCCAGTGCGGGCAGTCCCATTGGCCGCAGAGGAGTAAGGCTGGAACCGAAGTTAGGCAGAGGGAATGAAACGCCTGACAGTGCGAGTGTGCTTGGCGGCAGCCGCGGCCCAACGGCTGCAGTCACCCGTTAGCGTGCGCGTGCAACATCCATGAACGCCACGTGGGAGACATATTGCTTATAGAGCATCGCCGCTTCGTCGATCGCTATGTGGCCGAAGCCCAGGGACAGTTGCAGCCCTTCCAACTGTGCGATGGCCGTCTCCGCTGCGCTGACCTTCTCGGCCAGAGCCTGGGAGTTGGCGAAGTTCGTGGCGAGCCCCGCCCCGACGGAAAGAATTACCGCTCCCAAACAAAGAACCCGCCACACCACCGAAGGGTCCCCAAGGGAAAGGGTGTCCTGGACGGCTGCGGTGAACCCTGTGCCACCGAATGCCGGACCTGCCGTGAACATGGCCGCCAGCACACTCCCGACGACGCTGAATTCGGTGAGTATGTGCCGGCGGGGCAGTTGCCGTCCCAGATAGGAGCGGATGTCCTGCTGTTTCTGGTCGATGCGGTCGGACAACCTCTGACGTGTCTCCGGCGAATCCTCCATGATCTGCCACCAGCTTCCCTCTTCGAGAGTGTGTGCGATCAGGATCCCACCGCCCCAATGCCCGGTCCAGAGTTGATAACAACAAACGCCGCGAGCGGCAGCCAACCGACACGAAGACCGGACAGGTTTGTCTCTCTGTCCCGGGACGCCGCGGTTTGTGTACGTTTAGGTTCTAGCGACGGGACTGCAATGGAGCAGGACCTAGCCTGAGGCAGGCACCGGACGAGAGGCGACGAACATGGCAAAGACATCGGGTGTGGCACCACGGCTGGCCAAAGCGCTGGCGATTGTTTTGGGCACGGAGGAGATCCCCGTCCGGCTGCGGGCGTGGGACGGGTCGGAAGCAGGCCCGGCAAACGCACCGCTTATCGAATTCACGTCGCGGCGGGCATTGCGCCGGATCCTGTGGTCACCCGGGCAGCTTGGCCTGAGCCGGGCGTACGTGGCCGGAGAAATCGATCCTCACGGCGACATCTTTGCAACCTTCGCGGCGCTGAGCTCCGCCGGCAAGTTCGCCGAGCCCGGCCCCTTCAAGAAGCCAACGGCGCGTGAGCTGGGGACGCTGCTCACCACTGCCGTCAGTGTGGGCGCTGTCGGACCGAACCCCGCGCCGCCGCCCGAAGAAGCGAAGGTCGAAAAGCACGGCCACCGGCACTCAAAGAAACGGGACGCCGCGGCAATCTCGCACCACTACGACGTCGGCAACGACTTCTACCGTCTGGTCCTCGGCCCGTCGATGGTCTACTCCTGCGCGGTGTTTGAAAGTGAAGGCATCTCGCTTGAGGCAGCCCAGCAAGCGAAGCTCGATCTGGTCTGCCGGAAGCTGGGGCTGAAGCCGGGAATGCGGGTCCTGGACGTGGGCTGCGGCTGGGGCAGCTTTGCCCTGCATGCCGCTGAGCACTACGGGGTCAACGTCGTCGGCGTGACGCTGTCCACCGAACAGGCGGAACTGGCGCGCAAGAGGGTGGCGGAAGCCGGGCTGACGGAGCGGGTGGACATCCGGGTCCAGGACTACCGCGATATCGACGACGGGCCGTTCGACTCGATCAGCTCCATCGGCATGTCAGAGCACGTGGGCCGCGAACAGATCGGTCACTACGCTTCTCAGCTCCACGGGCTGCTGCGCCCAGGCGGCCGGCTGCTCAACCACGCAATATCGTGGAACGCCGGGCCCACAGAGGATGACCCCGACTCATTTATACCCCGCTACGTCTTCCCCGACGGCGAGATGCTGAGCCTTTCAGACATGGTTGTGGCGCTGGACGGCGGCGGCTTCGAGGTGCTCGACGTCGAAGCCTTGCGCCGGCACTACGCCCTGACGCTGCGGGCCTGGGTGAGAAATCTGGAGGAGCACTGGGATGAGGCAGTGCGGCTGGCGGGCGCGGGCCGGGCCCGGATCTGGCGCCTCTACATGGCCGCGAGCGCACTGGGATTCGAGGACGGGCTGACAGGAGTGAACCAGGTGCTCGTACAGCGGAAGGGCGGGACAGAGCCGCCGCTGCGCCGGAAGGATTGGATCTGATTCGCTGACTGGGGTTGTCGGTGATCGAGCCCGTCGAAACCGGGTGCGCAGACGCCGGATCTCGACAAGCTCGATCAGCGGGACAAGCTCGATCAGCGGGGAACGCCGGTTGAGCCTGTCGAAACCCGGGTGCGTGGACGCCGGATCTCGACAAGCTCGATCAGCGGGGCAAGCTCGATCAGCGGGGAACGCCGGTTGAGCCTGTCGAAACCAGGTGCGCAGAACTCGGATCTCGACAAGCGCGATCACCGGGGAGCGGCTCGATCAGCGGCGCCCGGCTCGGCTCAGTCACATGCCCGGGTGGACCTTTACGAAGTCGATCTTGTTTCCGGGGCTGGTTTTCTTTTGCGGGGAACGCGAGAATCCCTTCGCATCCAGGTGGTTCTGTGCTCGGTATTCGGCCAAGGCGTCGTCGTAGGCCTTGTTGAGCCGGCCACCGGCGATCTCTTCTACTGTGCCGTCTGCAAAAGTGATGGAGATCAGGACGCTTTCGGGAAAGTGCCGGTTCATCCGGATAAAGCCTTCGGCATCCTGCTGGAGAGTAATCAATGTGTTCCGCCTTCGTTTCAGTGGCTTCCAGTCTCCCCCACTTTGGGGCCGCGCGGTGCGGCGCCGTCATCACACGACAACCCACGGACGAAATGTATCCGTTCCAACGGCACCGGGAATGCCGCTCCTGCTAGCCTCCTCGTATGACAACCGGACCGCGGGTAGGGTCAACCGATCCTCGCGAGACGGCCCCAGAGAAGACGCCCGCCGATTTTTCCAGCGCAACGCCCGCCGAAGCCGCCGATGCGCCAACGGATCTGACAAGCCCCACTTCGACGGCGGACCCAACAGGTCCGGCCCGCACGTGGAGCCTGCAGCGCGAGTGGTCCAGGGCGTTCATCTTCATGCTCTTGGCACTGGTCTTGGGGGCGATCGTCACGATCGTGGGCGTTCGGGCCGTGGTGCACCAGATGGAAACGACTGCCGGCCGGCTCCAGCTCGAGTCGGGGAAGGTCGCGCAGGTGGCCGCGGCGGTTGACGACCACGAACAACTGGGGCACCAGCTGCTGGCCGATGCGCCGGTGAACCGTCAGGCGTTCATGCTGCAGCAAAAGGACATCTCGGACAAATTCGATGAGGCCGCCAAGGTCCTCGCGGATCCCGAGGACAGCGGCATCCAGTCCGCGCTCCTCCACGCGCGCCAGGACTGGCAGGCGGCGCTGGCGGCACGCGGCCTCTGGGGAGACCAGGTGCTCGAACTGGACGGGAACCACGTGACTGAAACTCCCGCCTTCGCAGCAGCCAGCAAGGGTGTGCGCGATCAGCTGGCAGGCATCCAACGTTCGTCGCTGGCGACATTGGACCGGGGCCTCGTTGATACCGGCGACCTCGAACAGCTGCTCGTGATCGCCAGGACGGGACTCTTGATCCTGGCCGTCGGCGCCACCCTGTACTTCCGCCGCCGCATGGTCAAGGACCTGATGCGTCCCGTCAACAGCCTGCGCCGCGGCGTCCACAAGCTGCAGGCCGGGGACTACAGCCACCGCATCGACATCGCCAGGCGGGACGAGCTGGGCGAGCTGGCCACCGCGTTCAACGGAATGGCCGCCGCCCTCCAGGACAGCCACCGCACGCTGACACACCGGGCGACCCACGACACCCTCACCGGACTAGCCAACCGCGCTGCCCTGACCGAGCGTCTGGCGGCGTCATTTGAAACCGGCAGCGACCTCAGGACGCGGCACGAGGGCCTCCTGTTCATCGACATTGACGACTTCAAAGACGTCAACGACTCCTTCGGCCACGAGGGCGGCGACGACCTGCTCATCCAGCTGGCGGCCCGGCTCCGGGCCAGCGTCCGCTGCCACGACATGGTGGCCAGGCTGGGCGGTGACGAGTTCGCCGTCGTCGTTCTGGATAACGACGACGGCAGTCCCGCCACGGGACCCGTCGCCGAACGGATCTACGAGACGCTGAGCGAGCCGTTCCTCATCGGCGATCATCCCCTGACCGTCTCCGTGAGTATGGGCGTGGCCCAGAGAAGCGCCGAAACAGGCGACGCCGCTGAGCTGCTGCGGCAGGCGGATTCCGCCATGTACGCGGCGAAACTCGGCGGCAAGGCGCGCTACGAGGTCTACAACGCCGAGGGGAACCAGCCGAAACGGCAGGTGCGTCCGGTGCGGTCAAAGCAAGGCTCAGACACCGCCGGGTGGTGAACCCGCCGGTTGAGCTTGTCGAAACCACCGGCTTTGAGAACGGCGGTTAGCCCTCACGGACAGAGTCGAAGTCCACCTGTGTGACCAACCCGGCCGAACGGAACCAATCCTTGGCCACTGCCTGGACCGACGGCAACGCCAACTGCTCAACAACCCGTTCAGGTGGACCTTCGAAGACTGATTTCTCATCCTCCAGGTCCCGCCCGGTCAGGCTGCCAGCGAGGAGCCCGAAAAGAGCCGGCTGATCCATCAGGGGAAGCTCCGCACCGTGGCCATCGTTGAGCACACCCCAGCGCGACGCATAGAGCGAAAAGGTCGCCGGACTTTCGCCGTTGTCCAATACGAGCGCACAGTCCTTCCCGTTGAGCTCCAACCGCCGGTAGTTGGGCTCCGTTTCGTCCAGCGCTAGCAACTGGCCCTCATCAAGCCACAACACCCAGACTGTGGTGCACTTCCCCATCCGGGAGTACGGGGCGGCTGCAATGTACCCGGCCTTGCTCACGTGGGCAGAATGGCCAATGCCAATGTTGTGTAGCCGGCCACGGACCAGCGGCAGAATCCTGCTGACCGGCTGGCCGTAGTTTGCGAATTTTCTCCGCATGACATCAGGGCTGGAGTTCGAGCCGATCGAAATCACCAGCGACCGGGCGCCCAGCGGTGCCGCGTGGGCCCCGGAGAGGACCGCGTTTAGGTCGGCTGCCAGCCCCAGAGGCAGGAAATCCTCGCCGAGGACGACACCCGAGGCTTCTGGCGGATCCCACGGATAGTGCAGCGGATCCAGCCGGCCGGACGTCGTGGATTCGTTCCCCATGGGCTCAACTTCGTCGCCGCCCGGAAGACACGTGGCCATACATCGAGCCTACTCCCGGCCGCAGCGCATCCGAACAGCCGCTGCGGCCCGGGGCCGTCAAGTGGCGCCGGGCCGTGCCGCCAGCTTTCCGTTCAGGGCTGGACGCCGCCCGGCTCAGCGACGCCGAGTCGCGCTCCGTGGACATCGCGGGCTGATCACCTCTTCGGAGCCACGACGGCGGGAGGCCGGGACACGTTCCGGGCCTCCCGCCGTCGTGGTTTTGCGGTAGACCTGTCGAAACCAGGCTAAAGCCGCGCCTCCGAAAACGGCACGCTGGGAAGGTTGCATGCTTTCCACGGTTCGGTGGAGCGCACACTGGGAGTGTGGCCCCGTCCGTCATGAACGACGGAGCGGACTGTGGCCGAGACGACCCAGAGTCCGACAAGCAGGATGAGCAGTACCATTGTGGTGCACCTCGGGTGATTGACTGTGGATTGGGTGATTTCAGTGTCCCCAGCCGGCGTGTGAGCAAGCGTGTGAGCGAGCGCAGACGCCGGAGAGGCGCGGCGGTAACATGAGCCGTATGGCCGAGACCTGGATCCGGCTCCTCGGTCCGCCCCGGATCGAGTCCCCTGGCGCAACTCCCCCGCAGCCCAGAGGCCGCAAGGCCTGGGCGGTGCTGGCCTACCTCGCGCTGCAGGCGGACGGCACCGGCCGCTCCCGGACAGCCTCGCTGTTGTTTCCGGATGCCGCGGATCCCCTCGGGGCGCTGCGCTGGAACCTGTCCGAGCTGCGGCGGACCCTCGACGGCATTGCGATGGCGGGCGATCCCCTGCGGATGGTGGTGCAGCCTCCGTGGCGCTGCGATGCCGCCGAGGTGATTGACTCGGGAAGCAGCCCGGGCCTTGACCCCCGCCGGCTCGACGGCCAGCTGCTGGAGGGACTGTCCTTCGCCGACTGCCCCGTCTTCGACTCGTGGCTGGCGGACCAGCGCTACCGGCTGGAAAACGTCGTTCAGTCCATGCTCTACGAGGCCTCCCTTGCTGCCCTCGCTACGGGGGCTCCCGGCGAGGCAGTGGAGCTGGCATCGCTCGCGCTGCACAGGGATCCCTTCCACACGGACTGCAACGTCGTGCTGGTCAAGGCCTTCGTGGCCCTGGGCGAGCACCGCCGCGCCCGGGAACATGTGACCAAATGCGGGGAGCTCTACCGCCAGGAGCTCGGCCTGCCGCTGCCCGCGGAAGTGCGGCGGGCACTGTCCGATGCGGCGCCGGCGGCGGACCCGGGCATGCCGGCCACCGGGGCGACAGTCCGGTCCTATCTCGACGCCGGAGGCGCCTCACTCTCGGCGGGCGCCGTGGACCGGGGGCTGGATCAGCTGCGGCTCGCCGTCGTACTCGCCCAGCGCACCAGCGACCGCCACCTGCTCGCCGAGTCCCTCGTGACCCTGTCCGGGGCGCTGATCCACCAGGCGGGCGGCCGCGGCGCCGAGGTGGCGGACTTCCTGCACCAGGCGCTGTCGGCGGAAGGGCCCGACGGCGCCTCCCGGACTGCCGCCGCCGCTTACCGCGAGCTGGGTTACCTGTCCGTGCAACGCGGTGTCCCCGACCGCGCGGCCGGGTGGCTTGACCGGGCGATGGTGGCGGCCGACGGATTCCCCGACGAACAGTCAAGGATCCTGGCCATTCAGGGCATGCTGGCCTCGGACACTGCGCGGTACGCGGACGCCGTGACGGCGCTGACCGAGTCCGGAAGGCTCGCCAAGGCCGTCGGGAACCGCCGGCAGCAGGCGTTCAGCGAGGCTCTGCTGGGCCGGGTGTGTCTGCTTCAAGGGGAGTTGGAAGCGGCGGCGGCCTGTTTGGACCGGGCGCTGGACTGGATTGCGGCGGAGCACTGGACGGCGTTCGAACCGTTTGTCGACGGGGTCCGGGGAGAAACGTATCTCGCCGCCGGCCGGCTGGAGGAAGCTGCCGAATTGATTGACAGGTCCTGGGTGATGGCCGACTTGGCCGGCGACCACTGCTACATGGCGTTGGCCGCAGGCGCCGAGGCACGCCTGTTCCTGGCGCACGGCGATCTGGCGGCCGCGGAACACTGGGTTAACCGCGGCCTTGAACCCAAGCCGTGGTACCTCTGGTATTCGGCCCGGCTGCTGGACACGGCGGCCGAAGTCGCCATCGCCGCCCGGTCTCCGCGGGCTTCAGAATTCGCGGGGCGGCTGGGCGAGCTGGCGAGCCGCAGCGGGATGCGGGAGTTCGTGGTGCGGGCACAGTCGCATCGGGCCGTTCTCGGCGACGCGGCAGCGGCGGAGACCGTGCCCTGGCTGGCAAAGGAGATCGACAACCCTGCGCTGACGGCGTTCCTGGCCGGGCGCCAGCGCGGTTGAGCCCGTCGAAAACGCTGGTTGAGCCTGTCGAAACCCCGCTGGTTTGAGCCTGTCGAAACCAGCACACCCGTGTTAAACAAAAGCAGGGCCCGTCAAAGACGGACCCTGCTCGAAACCTGTAAGGTTCCGGACTCAGAAGAGTTAGCTGAAAGCTAAGTCTTAGAGAGCCTGGATGTTTACGGCCTGGGGACCCTTGGGGCCCTGCTCGGTTTCGAAGGAGACCTTCTGGTTCTCTTCGAGTGAGCGGAAACCGGAGGAAGCGATCGCAGAGTAGTGTGCGAAGACATCCTGTGAAGAGTCATCGGGGGAAATGAAGCCGAAGCCCTTTTCAGCGTTAAACCATTTGACGGTACCAGTAGCCATTATTTTTGTCCTTCGTGAAGGTGGAGGAAAAGTCCCGACTTTCGGGTCCTCCGGTGTGGGGTGTTCAAAACCGCTACTTCAGAAGAACGCGGACTTTCGACCGCGCGTACTGCCTGAACTACCAAATACAAACACAACAACGATGTCTACTGTACACGGGTTTTCGGACCGGTTTGACCAAAAGCCAAATGGGGCAAGGCTCGCGCGGCAGCGGGGGCATCCAGGAGGCCGCTGGAGCGACCGACCTGCCAGGGATCACAAACACCTCGCTCGCGCCCTCGGGACGCAATATGCTTCACACAAACCAGCCCATTGGGCTCCCGCCAACCGGAAGAAGAAGCCATGCAGATGCCCAAGCCGTCAGAGGCAGACAAGGATCACTTCCGCGCTGTCATGCCCTCGGCCCCCGAGGTTGTGATCAAGCCGATGTTCGGCAATCTTGGCGCCTTCGTCAACGGGAACATGTTCGCGGGCCTCTTCGGCTCCACCATCGGGGTGAAACTCGGAGACTCGGACAGAGAGGAACTCGAAGGCACCGAGCGGACCGTTCCCTTCGGGCCTGCGGAGCGGCCGATGGGCGGTTACACGGGATTGCCGGAAGTATGGAACGCGGAGGGCGACGGCGATGACGCGCGGGCTAAAGCCTGGGTGGCAAAGGCCTACTCCTACGTCGCCGGGCTGCCACCCAAGGAGCCGAAAGCTTCAACGCCGCGCTCAACCAAAAAGTAGCCGCCGCCGTCGGCCCTTGATTGCCACCCATCCCCCCTCTAAAGTTAAAGAATCTAGTTTTAGAAGGGTCGTGGGAACGGCGCAAGCGCAACCAGTGTCACCCACGCGCAGGCAACAGGGAGGCGGGGATTGAAATGGACTGGCAAGGCTGGGCCCTGTTCGGCCTGCTCGCCACCGCAGCCCTGACCGTGGTGATGATTGCCTCCCAGATGGCCGGATGGACCCGGCTCGATCTGCCTCTGGTCCTCGGCACCCTTGTCACCCCGGACCCGGACAAGGCACGCGTTGCAGGGTTCTTCATTCACCTGGCCGCAGGGCAAGCCTTCGCACTCGGATACGCGGCGGTCTTCGCGCTGTTGGGCAGGGCCACATGGTGGATCGGCGCACTGCTGGGGCTCCTGCACTTTGCGGTGGCGCTGACGGTCATCCTGCCCCTGCTGCCCGGGGTTCATCCCCGAATGGCCACCACCAGAGCCGGTCCGGCGAGCCGGGCGGTGCTGGAGCCGCCGGGCCTGTTGGCTTTGAACTACGGGATTCAGACGCCGGCCGTAGCCATGGCAGCCCACGTGATCTACGGCTCCATGCTGGGACTGCTCCTCACGGTCCATTGACGCCTGTCAGCTCGAGAGAAGGTGCACGCAAAATGGGAGCCGGCAACGTGAACTCCCCCGCCCTTTCGGACTACGGGCTGCTGGGCGATACGCGCACGGCTGCCCTGGTCTCGGCCGACGGCGCCATCGACTGGCTCTGCGCGCCAACCTTCGACGGCGATCCCGTCTTCGGCGCCCTGCTCGGCGGCCCCGAGGGCGGCAGCTTCCGCGCCGGCCCCGCCCTGCCCGCCAAGCGCCTTGTCCGCCGCTACCGGCCGCACACCGCCACGCTCGAAACGGTTTGGGCCACCGACGGCGGCACCCTGTCACTCACCGAAGCGATGGTGGCGGAGGTATCCGGCGGGCTGTTGCCCACGACTCTTCTTATCCGGCGGCTGGCCGCCGAGGGCGCACCGGCAGCGGCCGCCGTCGACTTTGACCCGCGCTTCGGCGAGCGCCATCTCCGCCCCCGGGTCCGGCAGGGACAGCACCTGGCCTGCGAATGGGGCGCCCTGGCCATGTCGCTCGGCTGCAGCGGCGGGCTAAGGGTGGAACCCGGTTCGACCACGTCAATCACAGTTGTGCCCGGCCGTCCGGTCGTAATTGTGCTCGCCCTGGCCTATGCGGAACCACTGATCTTCGTCGATCCCGAAACCGCCTGGGACCTTGTGGAAGCCGACGAAAGCCGCTGGCGGGAGTGGGCGTCAGGCATCAGCCAGGATGTCCCGTTCCGCGAACCGGTCCTGCGGAGCCTGCTGACGCTGAAACTTCTGACCTACTCCCCCTCGGGCGCGCCCGTGGCTGCACCCACGACGTCCTTGCCCGAGGACCCCGGCGGCATTCGGAACTGGGATTACAGGTACGCCTGGCCCCGGGACGCCAGCATCGGCATCGCCGCCTTCCTCGGGCTGGGCAAGGACGGCGAGGCCCTGAACTTCCTGAACTGGCTCCTGCACGCCAGCAGGCTGCAGCGGCCCCGGCTCCCTGCCCTGTTCACTCTGACCGGAGGACACGTCCCCCGCGAGCGCACCCTTCAGAACTGGCCCGGGTACCTGGGCAGCGCTCCTGTGAGGGTGGGCAACGGAGCCGCCCACCAGCACCAGCTCGACGGCTACGGCTGGGTCCTGGACGCCGCGTGGAACCTCGTCCGGCAGGGGCACAGGCTGAATTCGGAGACGTGGCGGGCGCTGCGCGGCTTCACCGATCTCGTGGCGCGGCGCTGGCCGGAACCGGATGCCGGCATCTGGGAAATCCGAGGCGATGCGGCACAGCACGTGCACTCCAAGGTGATGGGCTGGCTCGCCCTGGACCGGGCACTGCGCATTGCCCGCTCGCATCCCGTCAACGCCAAGCGGCGGGGCCGGTGGGAAACGGCGAGAAATGATCTGGCCGCCGAGATCAGGACCCGGGGATTCGACACTGCCCGGAACTCGTACACCCGCTCGTACGGGTCCGGCGATCTCGACTCGGCCCTGCTGATCCTGCCTGTAACCGGCTTCGAGTCGCCGGACTCTGAACGCCTGCGGGGCACGGTGGACGCTGTGTGGACGGAGCTGTCCGCCGGCTCCCCGTTCCTCTACCGCTACCCGCCAGGCCAGGACGGACTGCCCGGGGATGAGGGCGCCTTCCTGCCTTGCTCGTTCTGGCTCGTGCAGGCCCTTGCCCTGACGGGAAGGGCAGCTGAGGCCACGGAGTTGTTCGAGGCTCTCCTGGAGACCGCCAATCCGCTGGGCCTTTTCAGTGAGGAAATCGACCCTGCCACAGGGGCTTATCTCGGCAACTACCCCCAGGCACTGACGCACGCGGCGCTGATCCAGGCGGCCCTGGCTCTCCGCGACGCTGGCCAGGCTTCGGCTTTTGGCTGGAGCTCGGGCGACTGGGGCTTGGGCGTGCGGGGGAACTCGGCGGCCGCCCGGGATGCCAGCAGGCACAAGGCCTCTTCGGACGTGG
This sequence comes from Arthrobacter sp. 10L430, assembly GCF_056395245.1. NCBI lineage: Bacteria > Bacillati > Actinomycetota > Actinomycetes > Micrococcales > Micrococcaceae > Arthrobacter > Arthrobacter sp. 10L430. Next base: position 20,240 of record NZ_JBFTJD010000035.1, read on the forward strand.
ACCCGGGCTCCGCGGTGTAGGAGACCCTGCCGATAGGTGGGCTGGCGAAGCGTGGTACTGACAGGGACTCCCTCAGGACCGGATGAGTTTGTAGCGTGGTCGCCATGGACAACCGCACCGCGATTTGTGAGTTCCCCGCCGCCCGGCGTGCGAAGCTCAGCTGGGCGGCGACCGAATCGACTTCCACCACCAGCGAGGAGCACGCATGAACGTCGAACCCACCAACCCCACCGGCAAGAATCCGCCCGAGCAGTTTGTCGGCGATGTGTGGCTGGACCCCATCGCGCTGCCCCACGAAAGCGATCAGCGCATGATCGTCGCGACCGTGCGGTTCGCCCCCGGCGCCCGCACCGCCTGGCACTCCCACGCCCGCGGACAGTACCTCCGGGTCACCCAGGGCGTCGCCCGGTTCGGTGGCCGCGACGGCAGCATCATCGAGGTCCACCCCGGCCAGACCCTGTACACCCCGCCCGGCGAAGAACACTGGCACGCCGCCGCACCCGGCTGCTTCATGGAGCACATCGCCATGCTGGAAAACGGTGACGACCCGGCCACGACCACCACCTGGCTCGAACACATCACCGACGACGAGTACAACGGCACCCAGTCCTGACTGACCCCTCTCTCGAGTCCCATCGACGCGAGAAGCACCACGAACAGACCACCGACCACAACGGAGACCAAACCATGCACACACGTACTCTCGGACAAGGCCTGACCGTCTCTGCGGTCGGCTTGGGCTGCATGGGCATGTCGCAAAGCTACGGACCCAACCCCGGCAGCCGCGAGGACATGATCGCTGTGATCCGCTCCGCATACGACCTCGGGGTGACCTTCTTCGACACCGCCGAGGTGTATGGACCGTATGTGAACGAGGAGCTGGTCGGTGAGGCCTTGGAGCCGATCCGCCACCAGGTACAGGTCGCCACCAAGTTCGGGTGGCGCATCGAGGACGGTAAGAGCGTCGGTCTGGACAGCCGGCCCGAGCAGATCCGCCGCGTCGCCGACGCCGCACTGAAGCGTCTCCGCACCGATGTCATCGACCTGTTCTACCAGCACCGCGTCGATCCCGACGTTCCCATCGAGGATGTCGCCGGCACCGTCGGCGAGCTGATCGCAGAAGGCAAGATCCGGCACTTCGGCCTGTCGGAAGCATCGGCCCAGACCATCCGTCGTGCGCACGAGGTGCAGCCCGTGACGGCGGTCCAGAGCGAGTACTCCCTGTGGACCCGCGACCCCGAGGCGGAGGTGCTTCCGACGCTCGCTGAGCTGGGCATCGGCTTCGTGCCGTTCAGTCCGCTCGGCAAGGGCTTCCTCACCGGCACCGTCGACACGGCCACCACCTTCACCGAGGGCGACGTCCGCGCCACGATCCCCCGCTTCACCCAGGAGAACCGGTCCGCGAACGCCGCGCTGGTCGAGCACGTCACCCGCCTCGCCCGCAGCAAGGGCACCACCCCCGCGCAGATCGCATTGGCGTGGCTGCTCGCGCAGCAGCCGTGGATCGTGCCCATTCCCGGCACGCGCAGCACCCCCCGAATCGAAGAGAACGCCGGCGCCACGGCCGTGGCCCTGTCCGCGGACGAGGCCGCAGATCTCGGCGCACTCGCGCGGCGGATCGGCGTGCAGGGCGCCCGCTACAACGACCAGCATCTGGGATTCGTCAACCGCTGACGCCTAAGGAAGCACATGACCCAAACACATCCCAGCCCCGGCCGCGTCGCCGGGCCCGCCGAGGGGCGCGGCTTCGTCGCGGCCACCGTCTCGTTCGTCTCGGTGTTCGCCGCCGGAGCCGCGGCGATTCCCCTGTACGACACATACCGGAGTGCCGACGGCCTGACCAACGACCAGTTCTCGCTGGTCGCCGTCGCCTACTTCGTCTGTGCCGTGTTCGCCCTGCTCGTCCTCGGCCGGCTCTCCAACCACCACGGGCGCCGTCCGGTCTCGATTGCCGCGCTCCTGATCGCCATCGCCGGCTGCCTCACACTGCTGTGGGTCCACAGCTTCCTCCCGCTCCTGCTCGGCCGGGCCCTTCAAGGACTTGCCGCCGGCCTGGCCTCCAGCGCCATCGGCGCCTACATCGTCGACACCGCACCCCGGCGCCCCAAGTGGCTTGTCGCGGCCGTCACCACTGCCGGCGCCACCGTCGGCCTCGCCCTCGGCGTCTTCCTCTCCGGGGTGCTCGTCCAGTTCGCGCCGGCCCCGCGCGAGCTCACCTTCTGCGTGTTCGCCGTGATCCTGCTCGGCTGCGCGATCGCCCTCGCCACCCGCCCCGAGACCGTCACCCGCACCGCCGGCGCCTGGTCCTCACTGATCCCACGGCTCGTCGTTCCCGACGCGTCCCGCCCCTACCTGCCCCTCGCCTCCGGCGTCTTTGTCGCCACCTGGGCGTTCGGTGGCTACTTCACCTCGTTCGGCCCCTCCATCGCGGCCGACGATCTCGGCTCGCACAGTCCGCTCGTCGCGGCCGCCGTATTCGCCTCCTACATGGCGCCGAGCTTCCTCGGCGGGTTCATCGCCGGGCGTTTCACACCCGCGGCCGCGCAGCGCACCGGGATGACACTCGTCGCCGCCGCAGGCATCGGCCTCACGTTCGCCAGCACCGCCGGCATCCTTGGCTTGTATATCGGCGCGGGCGTCGTCGGCGGCATCGGAATGGGGATCGCCACCTCCGGCAGCATGAACACTCTCCTGCCCGAGGCGCTCCCCCGGGAGCGCGCCGGCCTGCTTGCCGTGATCTACGCCATCTCGTACACCGGGTCCGCCGTCCCCAGCCTCATCGCCGGACAGGCCAGCCGGGTCCTGAGCCTCCCCGCCATCACCGCCGGCTACGCCGTGATCGCCGCCCTTGTCTGGATCACAACACTCATCGCCGCCCGGAACCCGCCCGCGCCGGCCGGGCTTTGATGCCGCAGCTCTCGCCGGAATGCCCGACGGCGGGTCCTGAGGCAACCGCCGTCGGCAGTTAGTCCGTTCTTTCGCAAGCGACGGGGCTCAAAAGCGGGCAGTGTAGATCCGATTGCTACGGAGACAGTCAGGACCACAATCCCCCATCGCGAACTGCGAAACCAGAGATGTGTCTCGTGACTAACGGGGGATACAGCGATTCAACCCGAACGTTGTGAGACATAGTTACGAGAATCGCTGGCCGCGAACGAACTCCAACGCTTCCACGAAAACTAAGGCACTGCCGTCGTCGTGGTCGTGCAGTCGGGTGAGACGCCTCCTATCCCAAGGCTTGTGATACGGCCCTTGCTTCAGTTGGGGACCTTCGCCGGGCGAAAATCGGGCAGGGCATACGGGGCATCCCGATGCCAGCCCCCACCCGGCCGAGAATTCGAGGGATGTGACGGTACGACACCAGTTCGACAGACAGCAGTTCATTCAGGCATCCGGCGAGTCAGTGAGCTTACCGTTGCGCCTTCGACGTCGAGGTGGGTTGAGTCCCTTATTTGACTACGCCGAACACAATGAAGCCAATTCCGAGGACGAGGCAAAGAACAGCGAAGGCCGCCCGAAAGGCAGACCCAAACTTCAAAATTCTTCCATCCGAGTTTGGGGCCCATTACCCAATCCGTGCCGCCCCTTTCTGTACAGCCCGCCGATGAGTCAAAAGGCTGATGACTCCAGCTATCAGAAGTATTGATCCGAAAATTATCTCGTCCATGCCCGTTTCACATATGGTTCATGCTCTGACTTGTGAGCCGCGGCCAGTTCTCGTCTCAGCGCTCATAAAAACGTTCGGGATGCCTAGGATCTCTGCCGCGTTCCCGCCAGTATTCATCGCGCTGCCACAAAGAAAACCGCGTGACCCAGATGGCGAACCCCGTTGTCCCTGCAGCAAGGACGCCAAGCCTTATCCAAACCCAGGGCTCGGAATCGATTGGCACGAAGTTAAGAGTGATCATGGCCAACGCTAAGGCCCCACCGAAGTAAACGATGCGGTTCAGCCTCCGCTTAGCCTCATGATTCGCTTCGGCTGGCCGAGGGCTCTCCGCTGGCTTTCTGGGGAATTGCGATGCCATGAGTGAACTGAAGCACGAACGGTAGAAATCCAGTAGATCCTTCGGTGATAGGCCATGTCGGTAGGGGTTACCTCTGGAGACCGCTCTTTAGGAGGATCAGGGGCTAACCGTAGAGGGCGTCCTCTTCGCTCAGGGTCAGGGTGGAATCGAGAGGCGCCGCTGGCGCAAGGGTTCACCGGGAAGGCGCCGGTGTCGGGCTCTGCATTGTTCCGTGATCAGCAAGGTGTAGCAGCTCGCGGTCGCCCAGCGGCTCATCCAGGGTCACGGTGCCGACGGGGGTGGACAGGACTGCGTTACACGGCGTTGCAGGTCCGTTCTGATAGAGGGGAACAACGGCGACCGCCGTGGAAGTTTCGGCCGTGAGGATTCCCTTGGCAGTCGCGCAGGGTCCCCCTTGGGAGTACTGGATCACCAGCTTCGTACGGTCGTCGCTAATGTCCATCAGCCGCCAGTCCCCGATCGTGTCGAGGCCCTCATCATAGGACGTGGCGACCAGCGGCTCCGTTGGCGTGTTCCCAGCCAGACCCACTGGCCGAAGAGGGTCCGGAGTTCCTTGGTTCCAAAGGTTGGCCGGGATATTTCCCGGCAGTGACGCACTTTCCGATGTGGACGGTGCAGGCGGCTCCGCAGTGCAATCTGCCGCCGCCAGCGCCATTACGGCGCTCACCGCCGTTACCGCCTTCTTCACCGGCCGCGAAAGCATGCCCATGACCTGAAGCTATCCGGAGAAGTAGCTACTGTCTACGCTCCCTGTGACTGCCACAAGTGCAAAGGTAGGCTCCGTGTCCGGTGAGGATCCCTCTAGAAACAGTCGACCAGGGGCTCGGAATCACCCACTCGTCCTCGGGTTAGGGGTGGTGGCATCTGCTCGACGCACGCGTCGGCGGGTGAGACTCTGGATCATGGCACCAGATTGCGCAGTCCTTGGCCCGACGATCTGTTGCTTCCGCGACACATCACGGCCATGATGTGGGACTGAGGTGAAGATGTGAATTCCCCCGCTGCAATCCGTGTTACTGCCGTTCGTGTGGCCGAGCTGCTTGCCGAAGGCGAGCTGATGCCGGTCTACGTGCACATCATTGACCACCCCGACGCGCGCGTGCTGGTCGACACCGGCATGACTCAGCTTCATCCCGCGGTCGCCGACATGGATCCCCGGCTTTACCCGGTGAACGAGCAGGACTTCGACATCGGCAGTGTCGACATCGTCGTCAACACCCACCTGCACTTCGACCACTGCGGAGGTAACCACCTCTTCGCGGGCAAGCCCATCTACGTCCAGCGTCAGGAACTCGACGACGCCCGCAACCAGAACGACTACACCATCCCCGAATGGGTAGACCCGCCCGGGGTGCACTACATCACGGTCGCCCGCGAGCTCGAACTGCTTCCCGGGCTACGGCTCCTTCCGGCACCAGGTCACACCCGGGGCTCACAGGTCGTCGTCATTGACGGAGACGGACCCACCATCATCGCCGGTGACACAGCAGTCTGGTTCGACGAACTTGATAACCCCCGCACCGAGGGTCAGCTACTGATTCGCTCTCTGAACCCTGCAATGGTTTGGCTCGCGCACGAGCACACGCCATGGAAACCTGGAGCCATAGCCTCTCCGTGAACCACCCTCTAGCGGGACACTTAGAAGTCAGGGGGTTGGTGAACCGTGCGCCGCTCATGTCTGGGTGGCGGCGGTGCCGGCCAGACGCTGGATCAGGGCGAGGCCCGCGGGTGTTCCGGGCCAGTGCCGTTCCAAGGGACGGTTGCCAGCCGTTCGGATCACCGACCGCAGAACCAGGGCAACGATGATGGCATCGTCTGCATAGCCGATCACCGGAAGGAAATCGGGTACCAGGTCAATGGGCGAGGCGAGATAGACCAGCAGCAGGATCAGTCGGGCACGGATCCCACGCGCCAGGGTCCGGTCTGCGGTCAGTCGGCGCAGCAGGACCAGCAGGTCCGGCAGCAACCGGAGGGCGTCCCTCATGCGCACCGTTTCCGGGTGTTTGCGGGCGTTGAGAGCCAGAAGGACCAGCAGCACGGCGTATATCAGGACCACCCCGCCGATGATGGCGATCGCCGCGTCCCACCAGTTCATGCCGTGGTCTCTTCGGTGGTGTGCTTGAAGGCGTGGCGTGCCTCGCGGGCGGCGTAGTAAATAATGACGGCACCGGCCAGCGGATCGGCCCACCACCACCCGAACAGGGCGTTCAGGACCAGGCCTGCCAGAACAGCGCCGGCCAGGTAGGCATCGACGAGGGTAACTTTTCCTTCCGCGCGAAGCACGGGGTTGCCCAGTGCACGCCCGGTGCGGATTTTGCTCCAGGCCAGGGCGAGCATGACGACGAAGGTCAGCGCCGTCCACGCGATACCCAATCCGGAGGTGGCGGGCCTGAGGCCGGCGGCAATGACGATGACCAGCTGGATGACAAGGTAGGCGGCGAGGACCGCGAATGCGGCCCCGATCAGTCGCATCGCCCGGGCTTCGCGCTCCTTGTGGATGCCTTTGAGCTGCCAGACCACCACGACGGAGGCGAAGATTTCGATCAGGGAATCCAGCCCGAAACCGGCCAGCGCTGGGGAACCGGCGCCAATCGCAGCAGCGACCAGGACGCCGAGGCCGATCACGTTCCAGCCCAGGGTCGCGTATTCCAGGCGCAGGCCGCGGCGCATCAGCACCCCGGCGTCGCTTAATGTGGTGTTGCCGTCAGAACCGGCCATTAGGTGTCTGCCTCCTTGTCGTGGAGCTGTTCTTGGTTATGCGAACCTTTTGGGCGAAGGAGTTGCCGGTTGGAGGGGTAGCAGGCGTTAGCAGCAGTCTTCTCCTTTCCATGCTTCGCCGGCCTTCCTTGACGGCGACGGCGGCGATGATGAGGCCGATGACGGGTCAAGCCACCACGCGCCGAAGAGCGCATTGCCTGCCAAGCCGATCAGCACGGCGGCAGCCGCGGCGGCGCAGAGCAGGTTCTGGGTTCCAGACGTGCAGGTCATGGACCCCACCGCTCGGAGGAACGCGCTCAGCGCCTCGTCTCGTACCTGGTTAGGACCACGCCGCCGGGAAACGTCCGCGTCTCGACCAGGTTCAGGTTCACCCAGCTGTCCAGCGCAGTGAAGAACGGCGTGCCGCCGCCCACCAGGACCGGATGGGTGGCCAGCGCGTATTCGTCGATCAGCCCGGCCCGCATGGCCGCCCCGGCGAGCGTTGCGCCGCCGACGCTCATCGGGCCGCCGTCCTCGGCCTTGAGCCGGGTGATCTCGGCGATCGCGTCGCCGGTGACCAGGCGGGTGTTCCAGTCGACCTTATCGATCGTCGAGGAGAACACCACCTTCGGCGTGTCCCGCCAGTTCCGCGCGAACTCGATCTCCGCCGGGGTGGCGTTGGGCTGCTGGTCGCCGGTCGGCCAGTAGGAGCTCATGGCCTCCCAGAGCTTGCGCCCGTACAGCGACAGGCCGCTCGCCCGCTCCTGGTCGAGCCACCACTGGAAGAGTTCGTCGCTCGGCCCGCTCCAGCCGATGTCATCGCCGGCCGCGGCGATGTAGCCGTCCAGGGTCAGGTTCATGCCGTAGATCAGTTTCCGCATGGCGCCAGCCTTCCGTCAGTCGGTCTCCAGCTTATAGCCCAGCACGGCGCAGGAACCTCTGTCGTCCCGCACATGATCAGCAGCATCCTGTCCCTCATGGAGCCGCAGTAACTGCTCACGATCTGGATGCCATAGCCTTCGGTCCTCGCTTCAACTGAGCTGTCTGGTGAAGGATCCCCAACTGGACGCAATGCCCCAATGACTTCCGTCGTGCAAGAATCGCCGCATGGATGAGGATGAGTTCTTTTGGCGTCAGTGGCGCCATTCTGACGTTTGGCCTCGTGAGAGTGCAGTTGTTCGTGCGCGATAAGTGTCGCTCACTTGTTCTCCATGGGCTGGCCTCTAGACGGTTTGGTGTCTTGCGCGCAACTACCCTTCGAGCTCAATCTCCGTTATCTCGGCCAACCGCTTGAGGAGTCGGTCTTGGAAGCTGCTGTCGCGAGCTTCGGCGGCGATGGAGATTGGTCGGCGGTGGTGCCAGACTTGGCCGCTGCGGGTGGCATCTCGGCTGCCACTGACCGCGAGCCAGGCTTGAGTGAGGTGGCCTTGATCAAGATCGTCGGGCGCGGAAGGGCCGCCCATGCGCGTGGGTACCCAGCCGGGGTCGACCGCGTGGCTCATGACGTCTGGCCAACGGCGGGCGATGGCGAGAGCGAGTGCGGTGACGAAGAGCTTGCTGTCGCAGTAGGCCTGGGTGCCGTTCCACCGGCGGGTGTTCCAGTCGAGGTCGCTGAGGTTGCCGTCGCCGCTGACGTGCATGTCGCTGGTGAGGTAGATCAGCCGGTCTGGCTTCTGAATCAGCCCGGTCAGTAGGTAGGGGGCGAGGGTGTTGACCGCCAGCACCCGCGGGTGCCCCTCAGGGCTGGGGTTACGATCGCGGTCGCCGTAGACTCCCGCGTTGTGGATGACGGCGTCCATCCGGCCGAGCTGGTTGACCTGGTCAGCGAGGTGGCGGGTCTGCTGAGCGCTGGCAAGATCGCCAACAACCAGGGCTGCACCGCGACCGAGCAAGTCGGTCAACGCAGCCGCGCGGTTGGTGTCGCGGGCGTGAACGACAATCTGGTGCCCTTCGTCGAGCAGGGTGGTGGCGGCGGCTCGACCGAGCCCTTGGGCGGAACCTGTGATCAGGATGCGAGCCACGAGGGGTCCTTTCGTACGCTGGTCAGCTGAGGAAGGGATCGACGGGGGCGTTGTCGACGTAGATGCGTTGGTCGGTGAACTTGCCGTCGATGAGGGTGAAGATCGAACAGGCGTTGATCTTCACTTCGCTGTCGTCGTGGAGGCGCCAGATGCTGGTGACCTCGACGATGACCACCCCACCGTCTTCCTGCCAGACGTTGATCAGCGGGTGGGCCAGCGACTTGACCTTGCCGAGCAGGGTAATCATCTGGCCCAGCTTGGCGTCGCGCCCGGCGATGGTCGGTGCGTTGGCGAAGGTCAGGGTGATGTTGTCGGCGTAGTAGGAACCCAGCCGTTCGTGATCTTTGGCCTCCATGGCGTCGAAGTAGGCGGTCAGGAGGCCGATGGTGTCCTGGTCGGCTTGAGGCATGATTGTTCCTTTGTGATGAAGGGCTGGGGTACGCAGTCGAGCGAGGGACCGGCTGCGGTTGGTGCCGGCGCAAGACCTGCTCAGTGGCGAGGTTGAGCCACTCAGTCGGTTGATGGCATGGCGGTCGTGACGGGTGGCCGTTCCGGTCCGGTGCCGGCGCGGTGATGGAAGGCTGCCGGTTCGCTGGCCAACGCCGTGAGTGTGTCCAGCTGCGACTGTTCGAGCTTGACGTCGGCCGCTGTGGCGTTGGCGTGGAGCTCGTCGGGGGTTTCGGCGCCGACGATGGCGGAAGCGACGGCCGGGCGGGACAACAGCCAGGCCAGCGAAACCTGGTACGGCGCCAGTCCCCATGTACGGCTGAGACGCTCGACCTGCCGAGCAACGGCAATCTCGGCGTCGTTGAACCCTGCTCCGGCGAAACGCTGGTCACCCGAGACGTCCCGGTCCAGAACGCGAAGGTCGGCAAGCAGGCCGCCGTGCAGCGGCGCGTAGGGAACGATCGACAGCCCGAACTGCTGGCAGGCGGGCACCAGCTCACGTTGGGCGGCCCGATCGATGAGGTTGTACTTTACCTGGGCGGCGACGGGCGCCTGCTGACACCGATCATCCGCGATCCACAGGGCTTGTGTAACCTGCCAGGCAGGATGGTTGGACAAGCCAACGTAGCGGATCTTGCCCTGCCGGATGAGATCGTCGTATGCCGCCAGGGTCTGCTCCAACGGCGTGTCCGGGTCGGGATCGTGGGCGTAGTAGAGGTCTATGTAATCAGTTTCCAGGCGGCGTAGGCTCGCCTCGACCTGACGGATGATGTGTCGACGTGACAGGCCACGGTCGTTGATGTCGTGCCCGACGATTCCGTTGGACTTGGTAGCGATCACCATCTCGTCGCGACGTCCGCGGAGGGCACGGCCGAGGATCTGCTCGGAGGGTTCACGATCAGCGGCGACGGGGGCACCGGGCCGGTCGAAGACCGGCATGTTGCCGTATACGTCGGCGGTGTCGACGAAGTTGATCCCCAGGTTGATAGCTGCGCCAACGACCTGGTCGGCATCCTGCGCGGTCGGTGCGACGCCAAATGTGGCGGTGCCCAGACAAATCCGGGACACTTTTACGCCGGTCGAGCCGAGGACGGAGTATTCCATCAGAGTTCCTTGTCTTCCATGGTGGTTGGCGGGCGGCAGGGCTTGGCAGGTGCCGGACGTCAGGGAGGATGTTTGCGTCGTGGGAGTCGTGGTCGAGGCTGCTGTCGACGGCGCCCCTATCTGGAGATAAACTGTAACCGAGTGGTAGGTTTTGGTCAACGGATTCATGAGAAGGTGGAACCTATGTCGAATAGCACAGGGACTACCTCACGGGGTCCCTACCGCACCGGAATCCGGCGGCGTGAACAGATCGTCGCTGTCGCCATCGCGGTCTTCGGAGAGAACGGCTACGCGGGTGGCTCGATCCGGACCATCGCTGACCGGGTCGGGGTCTCCCACGCCACACTGCTGCAGCATTTCGGCAGCAAGGAAGGACTCCTCACGGCAGTGCTGCAGGAGTGGGACCGCCGAACCGTCGAAGCCAGCCTCACGGGTGTTCTCGGTCTGGACTATTTCCGCCGACTACCTGAGGTCATGACTGCGCATCTGAGCAACCGGGGGCTGCTCGAGTTGTTCACCACCATCGCGGCCGAGGCATCCAGCCCGGCCCATCCGGCTCACGTCTTCATTCAACGCCGCTATACGGACAACCTCGAAACTCTCGCACTCCATCTCCGGCAAGCGGTCGACGCCGGCGACGTGGCACCGCTCACCTCAGCCGAAATCGAGATAGAAGTTCGCCTGGTCACCGCCGTGTTGGACGGAATCGGGCTGCAATGGCTGCTTGACCCGTCCACCAAGGTCAGCGCCAGCGTCGAGACCTATATCAACCGAACGGTCGAAGCCTGGCGTAGTAACCGGCACTAAGGACCACATTGGCGGTGCTTAACCGGGATATCCAGGGGCTTGAGTCCTGGCGGGTCGCATCTTGCATCGTGCCGCGGCGGCCAGCCAAACCATCACTTGGCGCCGGCCTGTTGAGTTGCCCTATGAGTTGACGGTTCGCCTCCCGGGCGGCACCTAGTTCTTCCTCCTGGTCTTGCAACTTGGCCCGCAGTTCTTCGATCTCGTTCTGCAGTGTGTGGTTCTGTTCCTCGAGCGCGGCGTGGTTGCGAGGTGCGCCGAGTCCGGTCCGGGAGTAGGCCTGCTCGCCAAGGAGCTCCGACAGCCGGGCTTCCAAGTCGGCAATGTGCTGAGTCTGGCGGCGGACGCTGGCCCGCAGGTTCAGGTTGTCGGCTTCAAGGCTTTGGCGCGTTGTAGTGGTGGCGGCGGCTGCTGCCGACGGCTGGTCCGCGGCCGCGTAAACGTCCGCACGAAGGTCGAGATGGCGCTGGATAGCCTGGTCGGGACGGTCGTTCCGCCATCCCCTCCGTCTTGTCCGAGCCAAACCCGAGCTGCATCCGGATGAGCTTTCGTCACCCTTTGATCGGACGTGAAGATACAGCCATTTCGGAAAGCCCGCGAAGTGAGCATGAAGCCGCCTTCCAGGTGGGGCGAGGGCGACCATTGCGTGGTGCCTCAGTAACCCCATACCTCTTACCGGCGGGCCGGGGAAGCCGGAGCTTCCCGGAGCCACAAACGTGCCCTTTTGCGCAGCTGACCCGCGCGGTATGTTGCTCGAATGGACGATACATATCAGGTCATCGTGGTTGGCGGTGGGTTTGCCGGCATGACCGCGGCCGAGGAGCTCGGCCGCAAGGGCATTCGGGTACTCCTGATCGACGCGAACAACTACCATCAGTTCCAGCCCCTTCTGTACCAGGTAGCGGCGTCGCAGATCGGCGTGTCGGCGGTGGCTCGGCCTCTTCGTTCCGTGTTCCGCGGCATAAAAGGCGTGCGCGTCCTCACGGCGGAGGTGACGGCGATCGATTCCGTCACCCGAACCGTCACCACGGCCGACGGTTCCCGTTACCAGGCACGGATCCTCGTGATTGCCACAGGTGCCGTCCCGAACTTCTTCAACACTCCGGGCGCCGAAGAACACGCCTATCCGCTGTATTCAGTGGCTGACGCCACGCGGCTGAGCGCTTCCCTCACCCGCGTCCTGGATGAGGCGGACCGTGAACATGCGGGCAGCGTGGACGTCGTTGTGGTCGGCGGTGGCCCCACCGGAGTGGAGACCGCCGGTGCGCTGGCAGAGAACGTCAAGTACATTGTGCCGAAGTATTTTTCGCCCGGCCTTGCGGGCCGGTGTCGAGTCCATCTCGTGGATATGGTGCCGAATGTGCTGATGGCGTTCTCCGCCAAATCGCAGACGTATACCCGTGACCGTCTGGTGAAACTCGGGGTACAACTACACATGGGCCAAGGCGTGACAGACGTCCGTCCCGACGGCGTCACGCTCGCGGACGGCACCGTCATTCGAGCCAAGATCGTTGTGTGGGCCGGGGGCCTGCAGGCCGGAAAAATCATCGCCGAGTCCGGCCTGCCACAGGGGAAAGGCGGACGCATCGACGTGCTGACCGATCTGACCGCGGCCGGGGCCGAGGGCGTCTACGTGCTGGGCGATGCAGCCAACATCACCGATGCCAGTGGCGCCAAACTTCCCCAGCTCGGTTCGGTCGCCCAGCAGTCCGGCAAATGGGCCGCCCGCAACATCTACGCTGACCTCACCGGCCAAATGCGCCAGCCGTTCGTCTATTGGGACAAGGGCTACATGGCAATGGTCGGCCGCGGAGCCGCAGTCGCCGAACTCGGCCGCAAGCGTATCCAACTGCAAGGCCCGCTGGCGTTCGTCTCCTGGCTGGGAGTTCACCTCGCCTTGCTGCCCGGTTTCCGGCAGAAGCTCCAGGCCCTCTTTTCCTGGGCTAATGGCTACGTCACGCACAGCCCGTCACAGGTGATTGTCGGCAAACCGGACTAGCCGATACGAGGTAGGCAGGGCCTGGGTTCCTCGGCGGCACCTCCATCCGGCAGCCCAGGTGCTGTTGCGTCCACACAACTGCAGGTCGTGGGTGCGAAGCCGATACGGTGTGAGGGCATCGCCATCTTCTCTTCTCAAAACTCGTGGCGGGCACCTACCTCGACTGTGTCCATTCGAGAACTATTTATGAGAGCCACGGCCCCGGCGTTGGGGTTCGTCTTCACAACGGCGGTTTCGCGCAGAATGGCGTCGCATGCGGTAGCTCGCCACCAGCACCGCGATTCCCGAATCAACCCGTTCTTGAAATCCTTCGTCTGTGAGAACGAGAACTGCAGCGCCCTGGTCGCTTGGTCGAGGCGCTCAGCGGCAGGGCAGCGGCACGCTAGCTCGTCACGGTCGCCTGGTGCCGGGGTTCGTCATTGCCGTTGCTGGACTCCCGAAGTCCGGCCACCAGCTGGCCTACTTGGGCCACTGCTGACCTGATTTTGGTCGGGTTGCTGATCGTGAGGAATTGCAGCATGAGGCCGTCAAGTGCGGCGAAAATGGCCAAGGAGGCCTCACCGCTGGTGTCGAGTCCCCGTTTGCTCAAGGCTTCTTCAACAGTGGCTACATAGTTCTCGTAGAGACGCTCCACCATGGAACGGATCTGCGGATTGCGCCTCGACTCGAGGATCATTTCGAACTGGAACAGTTGCAGTTCGGGTTCAGCTGAGACCGATGCAATGAGAGAGTCAGCAAAGTCATCGTCAAAGTCCGCGATCCCGGCCAGGCCGGTTTCCCGGATGGACCTCTGCACGGCCCACTCCATCGTGGCGGCCAGCAGCCCTTCCAAGGACCCGAAGTGGTGCGTCACCAAGGCGTGGTTGACGCCCGCACGCGCTGCCACGGACCGATACGTCACTCCTCGGAGGCCCTTTTCTGCGACCACGTCGATGACGGCCGCTAGCAGCGCCTCGCGGCCATCTCCGTACGGCAACTTGCGAGTTTCCTGGCTCATACAGCGAGTCTAGCCGCGTTACGCGTCGCAAAGTCGCCCGTTGACAGTTCAAACTATACAAACGTATAGTTTCAATTGTGGCTCAGATCACCCGACGATCTGCCCCTCCCAGGAACAGCTTCTGGCCTTTTGCTGCCGCGCACCGGCGCGCGACAGAAGGCTTCCTACCCTCCGCATCGGCGTCGACAATGCACTCCTGAAGGACCCACCCATGAATCAAGAATCCAGTCAGACCACCGCACATCTTGAAGTAGAAGATCCCCTCTCCACGGCGACTTCGGTCCGGTTGAGAGCGAACAAGCTCGGTGTTGTCGCCATTGCCTTTTTTGCCATCGCGGCGGCCGCGCCGATGGCTGCGGTCGTGGGTGCCAGCCCCGTCCTCTTTTCCGCCAGCGGTCCCGGAACGCCAGTGATCTACGCCATCGCCGCACTGTTGGTTGCTCTCTTTTCGGTCGGCTACCTGCGGATGAGTCAGCACATCACCAACGCCGGCGGCTTTGTGGCCTACATCGCCAGAGGCCTGGGCAACAAGTGGGCCACGGGTGGCGCGGGAATCGCGATACTGACCTATCTCAGCCTTCAGATCGGCCTATGGGCACAGTTCGGCGTGTTTGCCCAGCAGCTGATTGAAAGCCTCACCGGCATCGGACTTCCTGTCTACGTCTGGATCGTGGTCATTCTGGCGGTAACTACCGGGCTGACGATGCGGGGCGTCGACGCAAGCCTGAAAGTGCTGGGAGTTCTCATCCTTGGCGAAACGCTGGTCATAGCTACGTTGGTTGTATCTCTCGTGGCCCAAAACGGCCTGGGAATCTTCACCTTCGAAGGCTTCACCAGCTCGAACATCTTCGGACCCGGTTTAGGAATTTCCTTGCTTTTCGCCTTCGCATGCTTCACCAGCTTCGAAGCAACCGTTGTCTTCGCCGAGGAGGCGAAGAATCCTCGACGCACAATTCCGCGCGCCGCCTACCTCGTCATCGCGTTCATCGGCGTTTTCTACGCACTTTCCACCTGGGCCATCAGCGGCGCCATCGGAATCGACAAAATTCAGGCGGCGTCCACGGAAAACCCCTCGGGAATGATCTTCGATTTGGCAGAAGCCAGCGCCGGTTCATGGCTCAGCGTCGCCATGCAAGTACTCGTCGTCACCAGCTTCATCGCGATGCTCCTGGGACTGTCCAACATGTTCTCACGCTACCTGTTTGCGCTCGGACGGGCCGGCGCACTCCCCGCCAAGCTCGCCTCGGTCTCCAAGACCGGCGCCCCGTCTTTTGCAGGCCTTGTGAATGGGCTCGTTGTTCTGGCCATCATCAGCACCTTCCTCCTGACCGGGGCGGACCCCATTACCACCGTGTTCGCGTGGTTCGTAGCCTTGGGTACGGCCGGGTTCATCGCAATCCTGTTGGTGACCTCGGCCGCGATCCTCGTCTATTTCGCCAGAACGGGCGTCCGCGACAACCTCTGGGTGACCGTGATCGCTCCCGCACTGTCCTTCCTTGCCTTCGTAATTGTCGGTTACCTGACGCTGGACAACTACGACGTCCTGCTTGGCGGCGCTGGCGGCGTGGCACGCTGGCTCCTCATCGGCATCCCGCTCTTCTTCGCAGCCGGACTGGTACGGGGCAGGCAAAAGCCCGCGATCAATTACGCCGCAGAAATCCTCTGACATCCACTTCCGATACGCCCATCCCCAGGGCACCCCCGTGCCCGATGAAAGGAACCATCCAATGACGTCCACAGAGATCCAGGACTACATCCCCGAAGACGAATGGCCCCCCGTGTCAGCCATGCTGGACGGCTTCGGCGACCAGACACTGCCTGCCACTTCCGCCTTGTCCAACACGGCCCTGACCATACCGGCACCTGCGGGCTCCATCACCGAATTCGCCTTCAAGGACGCGTCCTCCCTAGGCTGGTCCGGCCCCTCAGGAAGCGGAACAGCAACCTACAAAGCAATCGAAGCCCGTCCTGGCGTCTTCATCATCGACTTCGTCCGCAGTGAAGGCATCGACGCCGAAAACGTCACCATCATCTTCGACCGCAACACCGGCGCCGTCACCAGCGGCGTCTCCGCCTTCGTCACCGTGGACGGCAGGATCCGGAGCACCACAGAATTCACGCACTCGAACGCCGACGGTTCGTCATCCCTGCACGAGCGATCCTCCGGCCTGGTCGGGAAGCGGATCTTCTACCGCTACAGCGATGTGGAGAGTTACGAGCACATCTACCTGAATGCGGGAACGTTCACCTGGAACTGCGTCCGCGGCGGAGAGGCCGGACTCGCGGATACGGACCGTTGCATGACCTGGGCCGTCGCCGAAGACCTTTACATCTTCTTCTGGACCGAGAAAGTCATGACAGTTGAAGCCGTGCTGCTCGTGGATCTCCGTGAACAGCGCTCGATCGGGCGGATGTTCGGCTGGGACGACCCCGCCGCCGAGCCTGTCATCCTGCCGTTCAACTCACGGCTCAGCGTGCTAAACACCACCGAGTACCCGCAGGACACCCGCAAACACTAACCGCAAACCGATGCCCGGCCAGCCGGTCCGGCCAACAAACTCAAGGAGCAACATCATGTCCCAGGTCTTCCACACCCAGCACACCGACGCAGCCTTCGAACCCTTCGAACTCGGGAATGTGCAATGGCTTCTCCGCCCCGGCGACAATGGCAACGACGCGCTGAGCTCCGGCATCTGGAAGGTCACGCCCGAGGAGGCGCCCGAACCCTTCGACCTGCCCATCGACCAGGACGAAACCATCTACATCGTCTCCGGACACCTGCGCATCGACGTCAAGGGCGCCGACACCTTCGACCTCACAGCCGGGTCCATGGCCTCCCTCTCCAAGGGTGCGATGACCCGCTGGACCGTCCTGGAACCCACCATCGAATTCTTCGTCTACAGCTAAGGGGAGAATCTCCGTGGAAACCTCCGATGTCATCATTGTGGGCGCCGGGTTCGCCGGCCTCACCGCCGCCCGTGAACTCTCGCGTCGCGGCCACACCACCACCCTGCTCGAAGCCCGGGACCGCATCGCAGGCCGCACCCACCTCGACGAACGGCTGGGCCGCAACCTCGAACTTGGCGGCACCTGGGTGCACTGGACCCAGCCTTACGTCTGGGCGGAAATGGGACGCTACGGGATCAACCCCGTCCCCGGGCCGGAGTTCACCAAGGCCTTCTGGACCGCCAACGGCCAGCTACGCGAAGGCAGCGCGGACAGTCTGCTTGAACTGCTCGACGCCCCGAACCAGGCCCTCCTGGCTGACTCGCGCCACTATTTCCCGCTTCCTTGGTCGCCACTATCCAGCCCAGGAGTCGCGGACATCGACGGCATTACCCTTTCCGAGGCCATCGACCGGCTGGACCTGCCCGACGAGCAGCGCCAGCTCCTCCGCTCCTTCTGGACACTGAACTTCAACGGCAAGCTCGACCAGGCCGCCTACACCCAGGCCCTGCGCTGGTGCGCGGTCGCGACCGGCTCATGGCAGATCATGTTCGAGGCCTGCGCCAGCTTCAAGATCGACGGCGGCACCCGCCGCCTCGCTGAGGCCATCCTTGCCGATTCCACGGCGGAGCTGCGGCTGAACCAGCACGTTGTTTCCATCGCCCAGGACAACGCCGGCGTCATCGTCCACACCGCCGACGGCCAACAGTACGCGGCCCGGCAAATCGTCCTTGCCCTGCCCCTGAGCGTGCTGAACGACGTGGACATCCAGCCCGCTCTTTCTCCCGCCAAACTGGCAGCGGCAGCCAAGGGCCAGGCCGGGCAGGGAGCCAAACTGTGGATCAAAGTCAAAGGCCGCCAAGAGCGGTTCGTTGCCCTCGGCCCTGAAAACGGGGCGCTCAACTTCGCTCAGGCCGAATACATTGACCATGACAGCACCACCCTCGTCTGCTTTGGACCTGACGCCGCCGCCATCGATGTCGACGACCCTGTAGCTGCCCAAAGTCACCTCGACTCCCTCGTCCCAGGACTGGAAGTCCTCGAAATAGCCGGTCACAACTGGATCGACGACGAACACTCCAGATCCACCTGGCCAATGCACTACACCTGGTACCTCACCCGTTCGCTGGCCGAACTCCAAAGACCAGAAGGCCGGGTCCGCCTCGCCGGATCCGACTTCGCCAACGGCTGGGGAGGATTCATCGACGGCGCGATCGAAAGCGGCCTCGACGCAGCCAGAGCCGTAGCGGACCAACTGGCCGTAGAGTCCCGCGCCCCCATCGGCGCCAGCTGAAATACGCTACCCAATCCCAGTCCCGCCCACCTGAGCAGGACCATCGCTTGACTACTAGTGGAGTACCCCATGGAAACCTACGATGCCCTGCTGGCCTCGATCACCCCGGAGTCCGGCGAAACCCGGACCATCCTTGACCCCGCCACCGGAGAAGCAGTCGGTGAGGCGCCGGTCCACAGCGTCCAGGACCTGGAGCAGGCCATAGCCGCCGCATCGGCCGCCCAGCCGGCGTGGGCGGCGCTGGGCCACGACGCCCGGAGCTCCGCGCTGCTCAAGGCAGCCGACGCCGTCGAACGCTCCGCCGAGGAACTCGCCCGCCTGCTCTCCCGCGAGCAGGGCAAGCCGCTCAACGGCCCCAACGCCCGCTTCGAAGTCGGCGCCTGCGCCGCCTGGCTGCGCGCCGCCGCCGGAACGCCGCTGGA
>NZ_JBFTJD010000036.1:0-30575 GCF_056395245.1 Arthrobacter sp. 10L430
ACGCGCTGGGTGTACCAGCCGAAGGCTTCCCACTTTTCCGTCACGGGTTCGGTGCGCAGCACCGTGTCCGTCTTGCCGTCGGCCTGCAGGGCGTTGATGTCGACCATGGCGGTGAGGTTGCCCAACTGGTGGTGGTGTGCGCCCATGGCAGCTTCCCACGTGGAGCCCTCGTCCAGTTCGCCGTCGGAGAGGAAGTTGTAGACCCTGGCCGTGGAGCCCTGGTGGCGCAGGCCCAGGGCCATGCCGACGGCGATGGTGAGGCCGTGGCCGAGGGAGCCGCCGGAGATTTCCATGCCGGGCGTGTAGGTGGACATGCCTGACATGGGAAGCCGTGAATCATCGGATCCGTAGGTTTCGAGCTCCTGGACGGGGACAACGCCGGCCTCAGCCAGCGCCGCGTAGTGGCCGATGGCGTAGTGCCCGGTGGAGAGCAGGAACCTGTCCCGCTCGACCCAGTGAGGATCGTCGGCGCGGAAGCGGAGCTGGTCCGCGTACACCGCGGCCAGCATGTCCGCCGCGCCGAGTGCCTGGCCCACGTAGCCTTGGCCCTGCACCTCGCCCATGTTGAGGGCGTGGTGCCGGATCCTGTAGGCCGCGGCGGCTACCCGCCCGAGGCGTTCTCCGCTTCCTTCGGGTGACTTGCTCGGGGATGGTGTTTCCTGCGTGAGAACCACAGTTCTGCCTTTCGAAAGTGGTGGATGCGTTCTGAGGGATGCCGTCGGTGGCGTCCAATTCGGCGTGTGTCGCGTGTGTCCTATGCGCTCACGTGAGCGGGGGTGCTTTTCGTGGCCTCGTCGGCAAGCCGGCGCTCCCGCTTGCCCCAGGTCTCGCGGGTGGCAATGGCTGCCCAGAGGCCGATGGCGGCGTAGAGGCCGAAGAGCAACGCCGGGCCTATCCAGCCGAAGCTGACGAAGAGCAGCGTGGTGATGAACGGCGTGAAGCCGGAGACCATGGCGGAGATCTGGTAGGCAAGCGATGCACCGGAGGCGCGGGTTTTGGCCTGGAAGAGCTCGGGGAACCAGGCGCCCTGGGCTCCGGCGAGGGAGTTCTGGCACACGGCGTAGGAGATGACGATCGTCGCGATGATGAAGATGAACAGCCCGGTGTTGACGAGCAGGAACATAGGGATGGCGAACAGCGCGGCGAAGGCGCAGGACCAGATGTACACGGGCCGCCGGCCGATCCTGTCGGTCAGCCGCGCCCAGACCTGGGTGGCAAAGATGCCGATCGCGGAAGCGATGCAAAGGGCGACGAGAGTCTGCGTCTTGTCGGCCAGGTGCTGGCTGTTGAGGTAGGAAATCATGTAGGTGATGGAGACCGCGTAGCCGGCGGTCTCGGCGATGCGGAGGCCGATGCCCTTGACGATGTTGCGCCAATCGGTCTTGATGACCTCGACGATGGGGGACTTCACGATGTCGCCGCTGTCCTTGACCTCGTCAAAGACGGGGGACTCGGGGACCTTTGAGCGGATGATCAGGCCGACGATGACGAGGACGATGCTGGCGAGGAAGGGAATGCGCCAGGTGAGTTCGCCGCCGAGCTGGACGCTGACCAGAAACACAAGGTTTGCGAGCAGGAGGCCGACGGGGAAGCCGGCCTGGACGATTCCGGTGTACTTGCCCTTGGCCTTCCAGGGTGCGTGTTCGTAGCTCATCAGGATGGCGCCGCCCCACTCAGCGCCGAAGGCCAGGCCCTGGACAACGCGGACAAAGACCAGAAGGGCAGGCGCCAACAGTCCTACCTGGCTGTAGGTCGGAAGCAGGCCGATCATGAAGGTCGCAATACCCATAAGAATCAGCGAAGCCACGAGGACCGGCTTGCGGCCCAGCTTGTCCCCGAGGTGGCCGCCGATGATGCCGCCAATCGGGCGGGCGGCAAAGCCGACGCCAAGAGTGGCGAAAGCGGCAAGGGTGCCGGTGACCGGATCGCCGGTGGGGAAGAAGGCCGTTCCAAAGTACAGGGCCGCGGCGGTGCCGAAACCGATGAAGTCATAGGTTTCGATGACTGCGCCGACGCCGGAGCCGATGGCGACCCTTCTGGCGTCCTTGGTTCCGTGGACGTGACCACGCATTTTCAGAGCTTCGTTGCTCATTGGGTGAATCCTTTCGAAGAGCGGGCGCCGCGGCGGCGGAGTGACGGTCGACTGTTAACAACGGATACTTCGGACTCCAGTGTGATCTGCATCATGCGGCCTTGTCAACTGGCAACGTTAGAGGTTGACTGTTAACAGTCGAGTACGTAGTGTGGTGCTCATCACTTCACTCAGGCAGAGAGGATCAACGAAGATGTTTAACTCCCGACTCGGCTGCTCGTCCATCAGCTTCCGTCACCAGGACCTGGGCACGGCACTCCGGACCATCAGCGGCTTGGGGTTTGACGAAATCGACCTCGGCGCCCTGCCCGGCGTCTGCGACCATGTCCCCTACGAACTTGATGCGGACGCCGTCACGGCCGTCACCACGGAGGTGGCAGCCTCCGGTTTGCGGGTCCGCTCGGTTAACGGTGACATCGGGGATCTCAATGCAGTGCTCGACGGCGGCCGGCAGGCGGCGCGGGACCGGCACCTTGATGCGCTGCTCACCCTCACCGCGGACACCGGCGCCAAGGCACTGGTCCTTCCCTGCGGGGCCCCGAGCCACGAGCCGGTCCGGAGTGTCGACGAGGACCTGGACGAAATAACCGCCCAACTGATCCACGCGGGGCAGCGCGCGGCGGAGTTCGGCGTCGAACTCTGGACCGAATCCCTGCACTTCCTGAGGTTCTGCTGGAACCTGGAGCGCGCGGAACAGCTGGCCGCGCGGCTGGCAGGTTCCGGCGTGGGGATCGTCATGGATTTCAGCCACATCGTCGCCGCCGGCGAGGACCCGCTGGAATACGTCGAACACCATGCCGGCCGGATCGCGCACGTGCATCTCAGGGACGCCGTCCCGGGCAACATCAACCTCAGCATCGGCAACGGGCAGGCAGACTTCTCCGCCGGACTGGGTTCACTGGCGTCCCACGGCTACACCGGCCACTTTTCACTGGAACTGGAAACCCGGGACGTCACCCACGACGAGCGCCCGGCCGCCGCAGCCAAAGCAGCCAGCTACATCACCGACCTCATCTGACCGTCGATTGCTCCGTAACTGCCCTTATCAGCCCTCAAAACGGCGTTTACGGAGCACTCGATTCCACTCAACCGACACACCAAGCAAACCCAAGGAGCATCATGACCACCACCATCCAGCGCACCGCCGTCCTCACCGGGGCAACCTCGGACCGGGGCATCGGCATCACCACCGCACGCCGCTACGCCAGCCAGGGCTGGGCTGTGGTGATCCTGGACCTCGACGGCGAAAAGTCCGCCAAGGTCGCAGCAGAAATCGGCAACGAGTTCAACGTCGCCGCTTTCGGCCATGAGATTGACGTCGCCAACGAGGTTTCCGTCAACGCCGCCTACAAGGCGGTGGCCGCGGAGATCAGCGCCGGCAACCTTCCCGCCGTCGGCGCCCTCGCCAACATCGCCGGCATCACCTCGCCGGTTCCGTTCCTGGAGACCACGCTGGAACTGTGGAACAAGGTCATGGCCGTGAACTCCACGGGCACCTACCTGGTCACCAAGGCGTTCCTGCCGGATATGGTCGCCAACGGCTGGGGCAGGATCGTCAACATGTCCTCCGTCTCCGCCCAGCGCGGCGGCGGCGTGTTCGGCAAGGTCCCCTACTCCGCAGCGAAGGCTGCCATCCTGGGCTTCACCAAGGCCTTGGCCCGCGAAATAGGCGCCACCGGCGTGACTGTCAACGCCATCACCCCCGGCGCCGTGGACACGAACATCCGGGTGGGGAGCACCGAGGAACAGGAAGCCGCCATCAACGCAGGTATCCCGCTGGGCCGCAACGCCACCACCGAGGAGATCGCCGCCGTCATCACCTTCCTCTCCTCGGAGGACTCGGCATATCTCACGGGCACCACCATTGACATCAACGGCGGCAGCCACATCCACTAAGAACCACAGAACGCCCTGCGGGAACGGCTGCCGGCGCGTGGGGCGCCGGCAAAACTCCTTGAAATACTCGAGGGGAGTCAATGGTCGTGAAACAACGAATATTGGCAAGGAGCAGGGGAAGGTCTGCTGTGGAACAGTGCGCGGGGACGTCTTTCCATAAGTGAAAATGTCTATGGCACGACAATGTTTGTAAGTTCTGATCGACTGCCAGTTTCCAAGTCCTCAGTAAGAACCAGCGAACTGACCTTGGGGCAGTAGTACTTGTGCTCTCTCGACTTTTTCTCAAGCGGCGTCCAGTCGTAGACCTTGACGCAGTCGGAGTATGTGCCAAGCTTCGTTGCCACGGTCAGGCCCGTTGCGACGGTGTCCCGCATATCTTCGGCCTTTCCTACGTAATATTCCTGCCTGTAGGAGTCGTTCACCCGCTGCTCGGCCTTCATCCAAATGCCAGCTCGTGCACCGTCTTGCCCATGAATGAAGCTGCCCGAATGACTGAGCAATACTCCATTTAGAAAGTTGTTCACGTCCTCGCCAAAGTACCAGACGTCTCCATTTTTGTGTTGCGCCAGGTAATCTCTGGTTTCCTCGACCAGCTGTCCGTTTTTATACTCCTTGTCCAGATAGATGGCCGTCTCGACGCCCTCAATGATCTTTCGTTCAGTGAGGATCTCAATCTCGACTCGCTCTGTGGCTCCCCCTTGGGCCGTACCCTCATAGGTCATTTTCTTGCCTACGGGAAGGGCGAAATACTTGTTGGTAATTTTCGCAGTGAAATCCGCCGGCTTGATCTGTGGATTGTAGTCACTGGCCTGATGTTGCAAGTTGTTCACGAGCAAGAATGCTCCGCCGGCGACAATCAGCAGTAGGACAATGACGCCGCCGAGCATTTTGGTTTTTGAGTTCATAACGTTTGCCGCCCCTTCCGAGTAGACCTTCTATCGACGATCGACGGTTCGCCACCGGTCAGATCGGCCACCGATGGTGCAACCGCCCCGGAACTATAGGAAAAAGGTAGTCCAGACGGCCTGAATAGAGAATGCCCTGCGGATTAGGCGGGTGTTGGCCGATACCTCTGAGAGTTGGGTGCGAACGAAAACGTCCGCCCGGGCTACCCCCGGGCGGACGAATCTGTTCCTGCAGCAGGTGGGCTACAGGAGGCTTGTTCCGATGTCTTTGAGGGTCCGCACGGGTTTCGGGGCGGTTGCGCGATGCATGTCAGACGGTTTCCGAGTAGGCGTGACGGCGGACGTCGGCGGATGGAGGGGCGTCGTCAGGGACTCCTGCGTGCTTGGCACCGGTTTCCTTGGGCGCGTGGTGACCGTATTCGGTGAGGTCATCGTCGATGTCGGTGACCTCGTCGAGGTGGATAGGGTCCTCCGCCGGCATGGGCTCAACGGTTTCACCGGCGAAAACGCGGCGGACGCGGTCGGCATCCAGCGTGCGGTCCCACCAGGCGATGAACAGGGTGGCGACGGCGTTGCCGGTGAAGTTCACCAGCGCCCGGCATTCGGACATGAACTTGTCGATGCCGAAGATGAGCATGATGCCGGCGGCAGGGATGGTGCCGATGGTGGTCAGGGTGGCGGTCAGGGCAATGAAGCCGCCGCCTGCAACGCCTGCTGCGCCCTTGGAGGTGAGCAGCATGACGGCCAGCAGGCCCAGTTGCTGGCCGATGGTCAGGTCCGTGTTGGTGGCCTGGGCAATGTACAGGGCGGCCAAAGACAGGTAGATCGCGGCACCGTCGAGGTTGAAGCTGTAGCCCGTGGGAACGACGAGGCCGACGGTTTCCTTCTTCACGCCTGCGTGCTCGAGCTTGCGCATCAGGCCGGGCAGGGCCGGTTCGGCGGTCGAGGTGCCCAGGATGAGCATGTATTCCTCTTTGAGGTGCCGGATCATCGTGAAGATGTTCAGCTTCAGGAAGGCCATGACAGATCCGAGGACCACGACGACGAACAGGATCGAGGTTGCGTAGAAGAGGGCGATCAGTCCGCCCATGCTGGTGAGGGAGGAGACGCCGTACTTGCCGACGGCGAAGGCCATGGCACCGAAGGCGCCGATGGGGGCGGCCTTCATGATGAAGCTCAGGATCTTGAACATGACACCTGTCAGGCGCTGCACGCCGTCCAGAACGGGCGCACCGACCTTGCCCATGGCGTTCAGGGCGATGCCGAAGACGACGGCGATGAAGATGATCTGAAGGATGTCGCCCTCAACGAAGGGCCCAACGATGCTGTTGGGAATGATGTGGGTGAGGAACTGCCACCATTCCTGGTGCTGGCCGGCGTCGATGAGCTTGGCTGCGGAGTCGGAGGTCTTGATGGAGCCGGCATCGGCGTTGACGCCGTCACCG
This sequence comes from Arthrobacter sp. 10L430, assembly GCF_056395245.1. Classification (NCBI taxonomy): domain Bacteria; kingdom Bacillati; phylum Actinomycetota; class Actinomycetes; order Micrococcales; family Micrococcaceae; genus Arthrobacter; species Arthrobacter sp. 10L430. The sequence goes on from NZ_JBFTJD010000036.1 coordinate 6,339, forward strand.
AGGCGGAAGACGTTGATGGCGACCAGACCGAAGATCATGGCAAAGATCGTGCCGATCTGGAAGTAGGTCAGGGCCTTCAGCCCCGTCATGCCGACCTTTTTCAGGTCCGCAACACTGGCGATTCCGCCAACGATGGTCAGGAACACAATCGGGCCGATGAGCATCTTCATTGAGTTGACGAAGGTGGTGCCGATCGGTTCCATGGCAATGCCCACGGTCGGTGCGAGCCAGCCGACCAGGATGCCTATGAGAATGGCGGTCAGTACCCAGAAGTACAGCTGCTTGTACCAACGTGTCTTGGGGGCCGGCGTTGCCGGCCCGGCGGTGGTGATGTGATCCATGATTCCTACCTCGTTGTGGAAAGTCGCTGGAGTGAAGCTTGAAGGGTAAGCGGCGTCCCGAGGGCCCCGACACGAGCTTTCGAGTGTTGGGGAGGGACTTCCGCGCAAGCGCCCGACGGCGGCGGGCCGGCCGCCGTCGGCCGCTTCAGAAGGCGGTCTGGTTTAGACGGCGGCCAGGGTGTGACTGAGGGCCTTGATGATGGCGTCGGTGACGTCGTCGGTGTTGGCTTCGCCGCCGACGTCGCGGGTTAGGTACCCGGCGGCGGTGGTCTGCTCGATGGCGGCCTCGACCAGGCGGGCTTCTTCGTGCAGGCCGAAGTGGTCAAGCATCAGGGCGGCGCTGGCGATCGCGCCGATCGGGTTGCTGATGCCCTTGCCGGCGATGTCCGGCGCGGAGCCGTGGACCGGTTCAAACATGGACGGGAAACGGCGCTCCGGGTTCAGATTCGCGCTGGCTGCCAGGCCGAGGCTTCCGGCAAGGGCCGACCCCAGGTCCGAGAGGATGTCAGCGTTCAGGTTCGAGGCGACGACGACGGAGAGGTCCTCAGGCTTGAGGATGAACTTGGCGCTCATCGCGTCAACGAGGACGCTTTCGGTCTGGACATCCGGGTAGTCCAGAGCCACGCGCTGGAAGGTTTCGTCCCAGAGGACCATGCCGTACTGCTGGGCGTTGGACTTGGTCACGGAGGAAACCTTCTTCACCGTGCGGGTCCTGGCGAGATCGAAGGCGAAGCGCATGATGCGCTCACAGCCCTTTTCGGTGAACAGTGCGGTCTGCAGTGCGACCTCGTTGCCGGGGCCGCGGCCGCTGAGGTTGCGCCCGCCGAGGCCGGCGTACTCGCCTTCGCTGTTTTCGCGGACAACGATCCAGTCGAGTTCGGTGTTGTCGGCCTTGCGCAGCGGCGACTCGATGCCGGGGAGGAACTTCACCGGGCGGATGTTGGCCCACTGGTCAAAGTTTTGGGTGATGTTCAGGCGCAGGCCCCAGAGGCTGATGTGGTCTGGGACGTTTTCCCAGCCGACGGCGCCGAAGTAGATGGCATCGAAGTCCTTCAGGGTCTCAAGTCCCTTGGGGTCCATCATCTGGCCGCTCTTTTCGTAGTAGCCGCAACCCCAAGGGAACTCGGTCCACTCGAAGGCGAACTTTCCGCCGGAGTTTTCTGCCAGGGCGTCCAGGACGCGGCGGCCTGCGGAGACGACTTCCTTGCCGACACCGTCTGCGGGGATTGAAGCGATGCTGAATTTCTGGGTGGCGCTCATGTGCCTACTTCCTCATTGAGTCTGTTAGCAGCGTCACACTGCCCTTCCTCTTCAAGTAGAAGGCCTGTGCCCATGGGGCGTCCAAGACCAAGATTCGATACGGCAAATAGGTTCAGCCTATTGATCGACCTGCGGCGCCCCCGGTCAGATCGGGGAAGCCACATGCAGTTCCGCGACCTTCAGGAACGCCCGCGCCGCCGGAGTCAGGTCTTCCTTCCGGCTCAGAATGGCCACATCCAGGTGGGACACCGGTTCAATAAGCAAAGTCCGCAGCCCTGACCTGTGCGCCAGCGGCGCCCACGAGGACGGCATGACGGCGTGCCCGACGCCGGCCAGCACCAGAGGCAGAATCGAGGTTCTGTGCGCGACCTCGACGACGATTTCGGTCTTGACGCCATGCGCCAACGCGTCGTCGACGAGCCAGCGCATCAGCGATCCCCGCTGACTGGCGATCAGCCGGTGGCCGCCCAGGTCTTCCCGTTGGATGGCCGTCCCCGGGCTGAAGGTGTCTGCGTGGGGATTGACGATGAGGATCAGCGGCTGGCGCTCCAGCTCCAGAACCTGGACGCCCGGCACCCGGATCGGCGTGGGTGATCCTGCCAGGCCAATCTCCGTGCTGCCGGTGCGGACGGACTCGATGACTTCCTCGGGCGTGAAGGCGGCGCTGACGTTGAGCCGCACCGAGGGGTGCTGCTGGGTGAAGCCGGCGATCATCGACGTCAGCGGCTCGATCCCGGGGGAGGGCATGGTGGTGATGTCGAGCCTGCCGCTGCGCACACCCCGGAGTGCCTGGACCGCTGACTGGGCGGCATCGAGGTCCCGCATCACGAGCCGGGCGGGTCCCACGAGCTCCTTGCCGGCCTCGCTCAGGACAGCCCTCCGGCCGATGCGGTGGAAGAGCGGTACGCCCAGTTCCTTCTCCAGCCCGGCAATTGTCTGGGAGAGTGAGGGCTGCGCGATCAGCAGGTGCTCGGCGGCCCGGTTGAACCCGTCATGGTCAACTACGGCCAGAAAATACTTCAGCTTCCGGGTGTCCACGTCTGCTCCTTCGCCGCTGCGGCCTGTCGGCTTCCGGCGCGGTCAAAATGCCGGTCCCAAGGGATCGAGCGCGTTGCGCCGAAGCATAGATAGCCTACGCCTATCAAAGGCTCTGCTTCTCGGGAGTACGAGGGCAATGGGCTCGGCTAACCGTGGCCGAAGTGGCAGACTTCGGCCATGAGTATGGAGCAATGGTGGCCGAAGCTGAAGCCTTCCACGCGGGAATGGCTGATTGAGAACAATGGCGACGCGGTGCCGGCGGAGGTAGTCCTCGAGATTACGAAGGCTGGCGGAGTGGTCTCTTCCGGTGCCTGGTGGGTTGGTGAGAGCGGCCCCTCGGGCTTCTACTTCTCAGACGAGGCGGTCGACTGGATCGATGAGGTCGGGAACGGTGAAATACCCAAACCACGCTGATAGCTGCGCGCCCCGGGCAGGCCCGCAGCGATCCTGCGGCTCAACCCAACGCTTGCAGCAGGCACCCAAGTGCCCTTCAAGAAACTCCAAGGTTTTTCCAAGTTCGTGGGTCAAGCATTAGCGCGGGGAGTGCTACCAAGATTGCTCCAGGGCACAAACGGGCTCAATGGTCTGCTTCCGGGCGAATAGCCGGGAAGGCTGCAGTGGGGCAGAGATACGACTCCGCGTGTGGTGTGAGGACAATGACCGTTGCAGACGTTTTGTTGAGGCTAAGGCCGGAAGCTGCCGCCCCTGTTCGGTTGCCGTCTGCCGGCACGATGATCACACCTCCAAATGAGGCGCTGAAACGTTCGCGCGTCGTTCCTGGCTATTCAGGCCCGCTCTCCGCGCATCGGCGGGACTTCGAATGCAGCGAAGCAAGACCCGGAAAAGACAGTGAGGTTATGCCATGAGCAATTTAAGGAAACTGGGTACGATCGGAAGCCTCGGGTTGCTGGTGTCGAGCACCCTCCTCTTCGGTTCCGCGAACGCCGCCATGGCGGCGACCTGCCGCACCGGCGTGGCAACCCCAACGAGCACACTGACGGGCACGGTGGTGGCCGCTACGAATTTCGAGCGGAACACGCTCTCTCCGTTCGTTGCCAGCACGTCGGGGAATGGAACGGCGGCCGTTACCAGCCCGACGGCCCACTCCGGAACGTGCTCGGCCAGGCTGATTGCCACGGCGGATCCCGGATCTGTGGCAAGGATGAGCGTGTCGCTGGCCTCAGGAACCAAGCGGGCCAACGCTGACGCATGGGTAAACATCAAGACTCCCGGACTCGCGGGGAACAACGTGCCCTTCGTGCGGTTCTTCTCCGGCAGCACCCGGATCGTGGATGTATTCCGCAACAACAGCAATGGCCAGCTCTGGCTGCGAATCACGAATCCGAACGGGACGTTTTCGTACCTGAAGCTGAGGCCATCGAGCGTTCCGTTGAGCACGTGGCACCGGGTCCAGATGCAGGTCAGGGCGAATGGCAGCACCTCGACTGTCCAGGTGTGGTTTGACGGCGCATCGGTATTGTCACGCAGCGTAAGTCTCGGGGCCACCAGCCTGAGCAAAGTGCAATTTGGAGCCGAGCACCCCCGCCAGATGGGGGAGAGCTACATCGATGACGTCGTAGTCAAGCGGGCCACCTCATAGCGACGCAGATGAGCCGGGCAGGCCGCGCCCACCGCCCCGTCAACCCACTCCTACCCTCCCGGTCACCCCAAGCGTCGCACGGAGTTTACCTACGGTTTACAGGACCGGTCTTGTTAGCCCCTGCGGCTCTGGGGAAGACTCGAAACCACTCGATGAACGGTCAACCGCGATCGTTCGGACCAGACCAGACGAATGCAGTGATGCATTCCGGCCCGCACTGCGATGATAACGCTGCGGGCAGGACACCTAAGACCGGGAGGCCCATCATGGCTGGCACGTTTGAAGTGTTTGTTGACGCCGAGACCCATTTTCGATTCCGCCTCAAGGCAAAGGACGGAACTGAGATGGCCGTGTCCGGAGCCTTCGACAGCAAGGCAGCGGCGGTTGCCGGGATCGCCGCTGTGCGTGAGTGCGCCGGGATGGGGCTGATCACCGATCTCTGCCCCACCGGCGCGGTGCCCACCGGCGCGGTCCGTGCCGGAGCGGTGCCTGAGGGGCAAGTGCAGGAATCGCCGACGGCGGCGCCCCAGGCCGGCCTTCTGCCCGCCTGGCACCACCGCACAAAACCGGCCGGCGGCTTCCGCGTCCCCGCGAAGACACTCCGGCGCTTCGCCCCGGCGCCCCGGTGGACCGGGGCAGCCTAAACCGCTGAGCCGCACCGCACGGCCCGTCCCCACACAGCCCGGCCCCACACAGCCCGGCCCCACTCAGCCGCCACGACTTACCGAACGCCTACATTGCCTGCACCGCCACGGGCTCGCCCGGCGGGTCAGCCGCAACCGGCACCGCACCCACAGACCCGCGGCGAACCAGCGTCGCGCTGAACTCCGGTGCCGGGGCCAGGGGCGGGCGGCCCTCAATCTGGCGGATCAGGGCTTCCGCGGCGGCTACGCCCATGTCATACACCGGCTGCGCGATCACGGTCAGCGGTGGTGTGGTCAGGCGCGTCCACGCGAAATCGTCGTACATGAGGAACGAGACTTCCGCCGGGACTGACAGGCCCAGTTCCTGGATGGCCTCCACGACGCTAAGCGCGATGAGTCCGTCGGAAGCGACGACGGCGGTGGCCGGGTCCCGCATGAGTAGAACCTCGCGCGTGATGCGCCGAACCGATTCGGCGTCGCCGGCGTTGAGCCGCACGAGGTCCTCGGCAAATGCCAGCCCGGATTCCGCAAACGCGCGCCGCATGCCGTCCAGGCGGTCCGAGATCTGCGAGGAATCCAACTGGATCCCCTCGCCGTACGGGGCCTCCGCCTTCAGCGTGGAGATGAACGCGATCCGCCGGTGCCCTGCTTCGAGGAGGTAAAGGGTGGACTCATACGAGATCCGGGCCATGTCCACGGCGATCGTCTCGACGTCGAGACCGCCGGCCGTCCGGTCTAGAAGGACCAGGGGACGTCCGGAATCGTGAACGCGCTGTAAATGTTCTGTTTCCACCGATGACGCGGGGGCCACGATGAGGCCGTCCACGCGCTTGTCCAGCAGCACCCGGACGGACTCCACTTCCGCCGCCGTATTCTCATCGGTGTTGACCAGGATGACATTGAAGCCGCTCTTCTTGGCGGTGTCCGTGATCCCCCTGGTGGCCAGGCCGAAGTGAGGGTTCTCGATGTCCCCCACCACCACGCCTATCGTGTTCGATTTGCCCGTGTTCATGCTGCGGGCGAGCTCGTTGGGGCGGTAGGAAAGCTCCTCCGCTGCCGCCAAAACGCGCTCCCGCACGTCCTCGCTCACCGCACCGTAATTTCCCAGTGCCCGTGCGGCCTGGGCTTTGGACACCTGGGCAGCTTTTGCGACGTCGGCAACCGTTACGTCGCGCCGTCTGGAACCGTCACTGCTCATGTTCACCTTTCCGGTGGGCTATTGACGCCGATTGTGGCGTGGGCTACATTTCAATCAATCGATGTGAGTCCGGTCTCAATCCTAGAGACTGAGACCGGACTCAGCAAGAGGTTCATCGAGAAACCCTTTGGCGGCCCTGACAGCACCGCTTTCCCTCCAACGATTGGACAACGCTGTGATCAAACTGAACTTCCGCCCGGCCGCAGTGGCCGCGGCAGCCCTGGCAGCGGTCCTCGCGCTTTCCGCCTGCGGCGGATCGACCCCTGCCTCCTCCACCGGCTCGCAGGAAAACCCCTATGGCCTGATTCAGCCGGGCACGATCCGGGTGGCCAGCCTGGGGGACTCGAAGCCCTACACGTTCGCTGACGCCCAGGGTAACTTCACGGGCTTCGACGTTGAGCTCTTCAAGGACGTGGCCCACCGGGCCGGGGTGGACAATGTTGTCTTCACCGGGCAGGACTTCTCCGGTCTGCTTGCGGCCGTGGCTAACGGCCAGTTCGACGTCGGCGTGGCCGCCATCGGCATCACGGACAAGCGCAAGGAAACCGTCGACTTCTCCGAGGGCTACCTCGCCGGGTACCTGACAGTCATCACCACCAAGACCTCGGGCATCAAGGACGTCAACGGCCTGTCCGGCAAGCGCCTGGGCGTGGTCCAGGGAACGCTCCAGGAAGCCTACGCGGTCAAGAACTTCACCTCCGCCAACCTGGTCCGCTTCCCGGATAACAACACCGCGATTGCCGCCGTAAACAGCGGCACCGTGGACGCCCACTTCCTGGACTACGAGGCCGCCAAGGCCTACGAGAAGCAGCACGGCCTGGTCAGCGCCGCGGACATCCCGTCCTTCGACGCCCCGGCCGGGTTCGCCCTGGCGAAGGGCAAGACGGCCTTCAAGGATGCCCTGAACAAGGGACTGGCCGCAGCGATGGAGGACGGCACCTGGAAGAAGCTCTACCAGAAGTGGTTCCCGGGCTCCCCGATGCCCGAACAGTACCTGCCCAAGGCCGAGCAGAAAGCCACCCCGACCCCGAGCAAGTAGGCGGCCCGCCATCCACGCCGGGCAACCACGCCGGGCAACCGGCCCGGCTGCAAAATGACCGGGCGGACCGCGGTACGCGGTCCGCCCGGGACACACCAGCTAACTACGTCTGAGAGCAACCATGGACTGGCTCAACACCATCATCCGTACCTTTTTCGACTTCGGCGCAATGGCCGAAGTCATGCCCCAACTCCTCGCAGTGGGGCTCCTGAACACGCTGATCATTTCCATCGCAGCTACCGTCATCGGAGTCGCCCTCGGCATGATCGTCGCCGTCATGGGGATCTCCCCTTCCAAATGGCTGCGTGTTCCGGCCCGGATCTACACCGATCTCTTCCGCGGCCTTCCGGCTATCCTGACGATCCTGCTGATCGGCCAGGGCTTCGCCCGGCTCAGCCAGTCGATCTTCGGGCCCTCGCCGTACCCGCTAGGCATCATCGCGCTGAGCCTGATCGCCAGCGCCTACATCGGTGAAATCTTCCGCGCCGGCATCCAAAGCGTGGACAAGGGCCAGGGCGAAGCCTGCCGCGCGCTGGGCATGAGCTACGCCAAGTCCATGGCCCTGGTGGTCATCCCGCAGGGCATCCGCCGCGTCCTGCCGGCCCTGGTGAACCAGTTCATCGCCATCGTCAAGGACTCCTCCCTGGTGTACTTCCTGGGCCTGCTGGTCAGCGAACGTGAACTCTTCCGCGTCGGCCAGGACGCCGCCGTACTCTCCGGAAACCTCTCTCCGCTGGTCATGGCAGGGATCTTCTACCTCGTCATCACGGTGCCCCTGACCCACCTGGTCAACTACTTCGACAACCGCTTCCGGACCGGCCGGCGCCGCCCCGCCGCACCGAGCAGCGGACTGAAGGAAGTCACAGAACTCGACGCGGCCTCGCCGCTGATCACCGGGAGCAACACATGAGCCTCGCAAGCAACACCGCCAACACCGGCACCGGCGCCACGAACACCGCCGCAGACATCGAGACCTTCCACGGCTCCAGCCTGGAACTCCAGAACCTGACCATGGCCTACGGCGACATCGAGGTCCTCCGCAACGTCAGCCTCACCGTGGCCCCCGGAACCACCACCTGCATCATCGGGCCCTCCGGCTCGGGCAAATCCACGCTGCTTCGCGGCGTCAACCGCCTGCACGAACCCAAGAGCGGAGACGTGCTGCTGGCCGGTGAAAGCGCCTTGACGGTCAAACCCGACATCCTGCGCGCCCGCATCGGCATGGTCTTCCAGCACTTCAACCTCTTCCCGGACCACACCGCCCTGGAGAACGTGGCCCTGGCGCTCTGGAGCGTGAAGGGAATGTCCAAGGCCGAGGCACGGGAACGCGCCGGCCGCCGCCTCGCCGAAGTGGGCCTCGCGGAACGGGCCGACCACCGGCCCCGGGACCTCTCCGGCGGACAGCAGCAGCGCGTCGCCATCGCCCGGGCCCTGGCCATGGAACCCGAAGTCATGCTCTTCGACGAAGCCACCAGCGCACTGGATCCCGAGCTGGTCAAGGGCGTGCTGAACCTCATGGCGGGCCTCGGCAAACGCGGCATGACCATGCTCGTCGTCACCCACGAAATGGGCTTCGCCCGCAAAGTCGCCGACCAGGTCGTCTTCATGGACGAAGGCGAAGTCGTCGAATCCGGCACCCCCGCCGAAATCTTCGACAACCCCCGCAGCGAACGCCTCCAGCGCTTCCTCTCGGAAGTGCTCTGATGGGCAACACGGCAGCGGCACCCATTCGGACCGGCGTCGTCGGTTTCGGGATCTCCGGCAGGGTCTTCCACGCCCCGCTGATCGAGGCGGATCCTGACTACTCGCTGGACGTCATCGTGACGGCCGATCCGGAGCGCGCCGCGGAAGCGGCGAGGCTCCATCCGCGGGCCCGGATCGTCCCGACGCCGGAGGCGCTGTTCGCCCTGGCCGCGGACCTTGACCTCGTCATTCTCGGAACGCCTCCGGCGACCCACCTCGACCTTGCCCGAACGGCAATCGCCCTCGGCCTTCAGGTGGTGGTGGACAAGCCGTTCGTCACCACATCTGCTCACGGTGAAGAGCTCATCACCAGGGCGTCCGACGGCGGTGTGCAGCTGACGGTCTTCCAGAACCGCCGGTGGGACGCCGACTTCCTCACGCTCCAGAAGCTCATCCGGGAGGGTGCCCTGGGCGAAATCCGAACCTTCGAGTCGCGCTTTGAGTGGTGGCGGCCGGAAGGCTTCGGGAACTGGCGCGACACCGCCGCCCTGACCGAAGGCGGGGGCATTCTGCACGACCTCGGGGCGCACCTGATTGATCAGGCCATCCAGCTGTTCGGGCCCGTCGCGGAAAGCTACGGGGAGACCGCCAACCACGGACATCCCGATGGCGCCGACACGGAAGCGTTCGTGTCCCTGCTTCATGAATCCGGGGTCCGGTCCAGGTTGTGGATGAACGGCATGGCCGCCCGGGTGGGTCCGCGGTTTCACGTCCTGGGCTCCGCGGCCGGCTACACCAAGTGGGGCCTGGACAGCCAGGAACCCGCCCTCGCGGCCGGCATGACGCCGTCGGATCCCGCCTATGGCGCTGACTCCCAGGACTCATGGGGGGTCCTCGGGGTTGATGGGGCCACCGTACCAGTGCCCGCCGAGAAGGGCTCCTACCCGCGGTTCTACGCGCAGCTCGCCGCAGCCCTCCGAGGCGAGGGGCCGCTGCCCGTCGACCCCGCCGAGTCGCTCGAAGTCCTCAAAGTCATCGAAAAAATTCACGCCTTCGCGTAGGCGCAACACCCAACCCCGCTCAGCTGCAGCACGGCAAACCGTGCGGCCAAGGCATCCCAAACACCATTAGAAAGGGAGACGCATGTCCTCCACAGCCTCAACCAAACGCGTCGCCGTCATCGGCGGCGGCATCCTCGGAGTCTCCACCGCGGTGCATCTGCTCCGGGAAGGTGCGTCCGTGGTCCTGCTGACCGAACGCGGCCTTGCCAGTGAGGCCACCGGCCGCTCGCTCTCCTGGCTGAATTCCGCCGGGGAGCGGTCAACGCCCTACCACCAGCTGCGCCTCGCCGGCGTTGACCGCTACCGCACGCTCTTCGCCGCCGACCCGGACCGTGAGTGGCTGCAGTTCGGCGGCGGCCTCATGTGGAACGCCGCCGGCCAGCACGCCGTCACGGAGGCCCGCCACGCGTACGAGAAGTCTGTGGGCTATGACTCCAGGCTGCTGGCCCCGGAAGGGATCGCGGCAACAACGCCCGGCATCGACTCCAGTGCGGTGCCGGAAAACGCCATCTTTAATCCCGGCGAGGGCTGGGTCAGCCTGCCGGACCTGGTGGATTTCCTGATGGAGGAATTCCACGCCCGGGGCGGCGAGCTGGTGCTCAACGCCGGCAAGGCGTCCGTCACGGTCGACGGCGGCCGCGCCACCGGCGTCGAGACGGCAGCCGGGGTGACCTACGAAGCTGATGTGGTGCTGGTGGCCTGCGGTGCCGCAACGCCCGCTGTCGTCGCTCCGCTCGGCGTCGAGATCCCTAACGGTTCCCCGGTGTCCATGCTGGTGGTGACCAAGCCGGTGGACCACGACGTGAAGGCCGTGATGAACACCCCCCGGGCCGCCGTCCGCCCCAACCCCGGAAGCACCTTTGCCCTGGATCACGACTGGTACGAAGGACACATTACCGAGCACCCGGACGGCTCGTTCAGCATCCCCGAAGACGTGGTCCAGGAACTCGCCGACGAAGCATCCAAGCTCATCGCCGGCAACCCCGAACTCAAGCCGGCGTCCTGGAAAATCGGCTACAAGCCGATCCCCGGCGACGGCGAACCCGTCTTCGGCGAACTCGGCCAGGTACCGGGCTGCTTCGTGGCGTTCACCCACTCCGGCGCCACGCTCGGTCTCATCGCCGGCGAACTCCTCGCAGGCGAAATCCTGACCGGAAACCGGCATCCGATGCTGGCCACCTTCCGCCCCGGGCGCTTCTCCTAGCCGACTACACGAGAGGCAGGGGCCGGACCCCGGGGTCCGGCCCCTGCCTCTCGCCGGATTGGGGTCTTAGGCCAGGTTTTCCTTGAGCAGTGCGCGGTGTTCGACGGCGGCTTGCTGGTGGAGTTCACGGCCGGCGTCGGTAAGTTCCAGAAACAAGGAGCGCCGGTCATCTTCGCAGGAGTGGCGTGAGATGAGTCCGGCTTTTTCGAGTCTGTCCACCACTTTGGACATCGCACTTTGGGTCATCGGCGTGCGCTCACCGAGCTGCTTCATCCTGCATGCCGCCTCTGCGGTTTCGGCCACAAGGTCCAGGATCTCAAACTCGGTCAGGCCGATGCTGAACCTCGACTCCAGCGCGCGGTCGATCGCCCCTGCGGTGCGGAAATAAGTGCTCTGGATGCTGCGCCATTGCTCAACCAGCTGACGGTCCTGCGGTGTTGCCATGCAGAGATTCTAATTCATGACGGATTAAAAGTCCACGTCATAATATTCCTTGTCATTCAATGACGTGTCATATAAATTGATGTCATGACTTCACCTTCCACCCTCCAAAGAACCGCCGGAGAACGGCTCACACCAGTCCAGTGGACCCGCACGCAGTGGATGCTGCTGCTGGTGCTGTGCACCGTTCTGGCCCTTGACGCGTTGGACGTCTCTATGGTCGGCGTGGCACTGCCCTCGATCGGCACCGAGCTCCACCTGGGAACCGAATCCCTCCAATGGATCGTCTCCGCCTACGTGCTCGGCTACGGAAGTCTGCTCCTGCTGGGCGGCCGGATGGCGGACCTTCTCGGCCGGCGTCGCATCTTCCTCATTGCGCTCAGTGTCTTCGCCGCCGCTTCCCTGCTCGGCGGCCTGGTGGATGACCCTGCCCTGCTGATTGCCACCCGCTTCGTCAAGGGACTGGCCGCGGCGTTCACGGCTCCTGCCGGTTTCTCCATCATCACCACCAATTTCGCCGAAGGCCGGGAGCGGAACCGCGCCGTCTCCATCTTCACCACCTTTGGTGCAAGCGGCTTCTCGCTGGGACTGGTCGTCGGAGGCCTCATGACTGCCATGAGCTGGCGCTGGACCTTCCTGGTCTCGGTGCCCGTGGCGGTCGCCGTCGTGATTCTTGGCCTGAAGTACATCCCCCGGGACGGTGCCGCAGGCAAGGGCGAAGGCACAGAGCAGGACAGCGGGCACGACGTCTGGGGCGCCGTGACACTCGCGGCCGGCATGCTGGGACTGGTCTACACGCTGGTATCGGCGCCCGCGAATGGCTGGGGATCTGTGGCAACTATCGCCGGATTCGTGGCCTCCGCAGCGGTGCTGGCAGCGTTCGCCGTGATCGAAAACCGCGTCAAACACCCCCTGATCCGGTTCAGCATCCTCAAGGAAGGCTGGGTGGCCCGGGCCAACCTCAGTGCCGTGGGGCTGTTCGGCTCGTATTTGAGTTTCCAGTTCATCCTCACGCTTTACCTGCAGTCCGTGCTGGGCTGGAGCCCTCTGGGCATGGCGCTGGCACTACTGCCGACCGGACTTCTCGTGGCCTCCAGCGCACCCTTCGCGGACCGGCTCATCGACAGGTTCGGGGCTCCGCGGCTGATCCTGACCGGACTGGCGTCGCTGGCGCTTGGCTACGTGCTGTTCCTGCGCGTGGGCACCACACCCAACTACGTGACGGATATCCTGCCGTCGGTCCTGCTGCTGGGCGTCGGCTTCGCCCTGGCATTCCCATCCATCAACGTCCAGGCCACGGCGGGCATCCGGAATTCCGAGCAGGGCCTGGCGGCCGGCCTGATCCAGACCAGTACGCAGGTGGGGGCCGCCCTGGTGCTGGCAGTCACCACGGCGATGGTCAGCGGTCATGGCGACGAATCCGCCGGCGGCGCCGGCGTAAATGCGGCCGCAATGCTGGAGCAATACCGCCCCGGCCTCATCCTGAGCGCGGCCGTGGCCATAGCTGCCCTGCTCATCGCGGCATCGCCGGCGCGCCGCCGCTCCGCCGGACAACGTAGCTGAAGACTAGGCCGGAAGAACATCAAGTAAGGCAGATGGTCTGACGCCGTCTGCCTTACTGGCTGTTCTGCCTTGGCTCAGCGCCAACGTCTGTCCCGTTACTGCCGCAGCGCACCCAGCCCCGAGATCAGCGCCTCGAGGCCCAGGCTGAAGGCGACGTCGGCCGGCCGCTCATGGCCCTGCGCCGCCAGGCTGCGTACGGCCCCGGTGAAGCTCGGTGTCGCTTCGGCCATGCTGCCGGCGTCGAAGATGTCCGCGGGCGCGGTGACGTCGTAGGCCGAGCCGAAGATGAACGACTCCAGCGCGACGATGGAGGAGACAATCCGTTCCTCCGGGAAATCTGCATCGCGGAAGCCCGCGCTCACGGTCTCGTACATCGCCAATGTCTGCGGGGCATCGGTGACGGGCAGAACGGCAATGACCGGAATCAGCGGCGTGTGCTGCGAAAACACGTCACGGTAGCTCCATGCCCACTTCCGCACCGCAACCTCCCACGGCTCCGCGCCGAAGGCTGACACGTCCACCAGCGCGGCAAGGTGGTCCTCCACGAGGAGGAGCACGTCGCCCTTGGAACTCACGTGGTTGTACAGCGCCGACGGCGCCACGTCCAGGGAGCGGGCCAGCGCGGCCATGGTGAGGCCGTCGTAGCCCTTCTTTTCAATGAGCTGCAGGGCGGCGGCAGTGATGCCTGCCTTGTCCAGGACCGCGCCCACGGGCCGGCCGGCGCGACGCCGTCCGTTCTCGGTTTTCGCCTCCGGCTCGGCGGGGTCTCCCAGGGAGGTGTGTCCTGGGGCGGCGGGTGGTGCCGGCATGGCTGGCCTTTCTGCGGGCGGTCTCTCAAACACTATTCCATCAGCCTCTTCCGGTACTCCGGCAGAACAGCTATAGTTCTCGTAAATGAATAGCATTCATTTAGTGGTCCGCATCACCCGGGCGGCCACAGAGAGAGGACATCATGCTGAATTTTGACCGCGACGTCGTGATCGTGGGTGCGGGCCCTTCCGGGCTCACAGCAGCCCGTGAACTGAAGAAGGCCGGCCTCAGTGTCGCAGTACTCGAGGCCCGCGACCGCGTGGGCGGGCGCACCTGGACCGACACCGTTGACGGCGCCGTGCTGGAAATCGGCGGGCAGTGGGTCTCGCCGGACCAGACCGCACTGCTGGCGCTGCTCGACCAGCTCGGCCTGACCACGTATTCCCGCTACCGCGACGGCGAGTCCGTCTACATCGGTACCGACGGAACCCCCGTCCGCTACACCGGCGATTCCTTCCCGGTCAGTGCCACCACCGGAGCCGAAATGGACAAGCTCATCGGGCTGCTTGACGCCCTGGCCGCCGAGATCGGGCCCACCGAACCGTGGGCGCACCCGAAGGCGCGCGAGCTGGACACCATCTCCTTCCACCACTGGCTCCGCCAGCACTCCCCGGACGAGGAAGCCTGCAACAACATCGGCCTCTTTATCGCCGGCGGCATGCTCACCAAGCCCGCCCACGCCTTCTCGGCGCTGCAGGCTGTACTCATGGCCGCCTCGGCCGGGTCCTTCACCCACCTCACCGATGAGGACTTCATCCTGGACAAGCGGGTTGTCGGCGGGATGCAGCAGGTCTCCCTGCTGCAGGCAGCGGAACTGGGGGACGACGTCGTCCTCAATAGCCCGGTGCGGACCATTAACTGGGAGGAAGACGCGGACGGCGGCCACCGCGTCACCGCTGTCTCCGAGCGGGCCACCGTGAACGCACGCTTCGTGATCATGGCCGTGCCGCCCAACCTTTACTCGCGCGTGTCCTTCAACCCTCCACTGCCGCGCCGCCAGCACCAGATGCACCAGCACCAGTCGCTCGGCCTCGTGATCAAGGTGCACGCCGTGTACAGCACGCCGTTCTGGCGGGAAGCCGGACTCTCTGGCACCGGTTTCGGCGCCGGATCGCTCGTCCAGGAGGTGTACGACAACACCAACCACGGCGACACCCGCGGCACTCTGGTGGGATTCATCTCCGACGAAAAGGCGGACGCCGTTTTCGAGTTGAGTGCCGCAGCCCGCAAGCGGGCCGTCCTGGAATCAATCGCCGGTTTCCTGGGGGAGCAGGCGCTGGAACCGGAGGTGTACTTCGAGTCCGACTGGGGCTCGGAGGAATGGACCCGCGGCGCCTACGCGTCCAGCTACGACCTTGGCGGCCTGCACCGCTACGGCAAGGACCAGCACGCACCGGTGGGCCCGATCTACTGGTCCTCCTCCGACCTTGCCGCCGAGGGCTACCAGCACGTGGACGGCGCCGTACGCATGGGCCAGTCCACAGCGGCCCGCATCGCCGCAGCAGCGGGCGCAGCCGGCGCAACCGCAGCGGCCCGTACCGCAGCCCGTACCCAAGAATCCGGTGAGGCCGCGCTGACCGGGGCCCCGGCCGCCGTCGGCTGACCTGGCCGCCCCCACCTCCATTCAAAGACGAATGAATTTTTCGGAGAGGCAATCCCATGAGTACTACTAAGGCCACGGCCGCCCAGGACTCGCACAAGAAACTGAGTGACAAGGGCCTGAAGGCCGGGTCTGTGGGGCTGATCGGCGCGGTGGTGATCGGGGTGTCCTGCATCGCCCCGGCGTACACGCTGACGGCGGCCCTCGGCCCCACCGTCTCCGAGGTGGGCGTCCACCTGCCGGCCATCTTCCTGGTGGGATTCATCCCCATGCTGCTGGTGGCGCTCGGGTACCGCGAACTCAACAACGCAATGCCCGACGCCGGAACCTCCTTCACCTGGGCAACGCGGGCCTTTGGCCCGTGGATCGGCTGGATGGGCGGCTGGGGGCTCATCGCCGCTACTATCATCGTGCTGTCCAACCTCGCGGCGGTGGCGGTCGACTTCTTCTACCTCATGCTGTCGCAGCTCCTCGGCAACCCCGGCCTCGCGGAGCTGACCGCCAACCTGCCGCTGAACATCGCCACCACTCTGGTGTTCATCGCACTGGCCTGCTGGATCTCCTACCGGGGCATGGAAACCACCAAGGGCGTCCAGTACGTCCTGGTGGGCTTCCAGTTGCTGGTGCTCGGCTGGTTCGCGACGTCGGCCTTCCTGCACGTGGCCAACGGCTCGGCCTTCGATGCCACGGCCATCTCGCCGGACTGGTTCAACCCGTTTGCGGTGGACTCGTTCTCGTCCTTCGCCGCCGGCGTATCGCTCTCCATCTTCATCTACTGGGGGTGGGACGTGACGCTCACGATGAACGAGGAGACCCGGAACCCCGAAAAGACTCCCGGGCGCGCAGCAACGGTCACCGTCGTGGTGATCATGGCCATCTACATGACTGCCGCCCTCGCCACCCTGTCTTTTGCCGGCGTGGGTGAGACCGGGCTGGGCACGGGCAACCCGGAGAACCAGTCCAGCATTTTTGCCGTCCTCTCCGGGCCGGTGATGGGGCCGTTCGCCATCCTGATGTCCCTGGCCATTCTCAGCAGCTCGGCGGCATCGCTGCAGTCCACGTTCGTTTCACCGGCGCGGACACTGCTGGCCATGGGGCACTACAAGGCACTGCCGGCGAAGTTCGGCAAGGTCAGCCCGGCGTTCAAGTCGCCGAGCTACGCCACGATTGCCGCGGCCATCGCTGCGGCAGCCTTCTACGTCATCACCCGGACCACTTCGGAGAACGCCCTCTGGGACACCATCACGGCGCTGGGCATGATGATCTGTTTCTACTACGGCATCACGGCGCTGGCCTGCGTCTGGTTCTTCCGGGCCGTGGCCTTCAGCAACACCCGCGCGTTCTTCTTCAAATTCCTCGCACCGCTCCTGGGCGGCGTCATCCTGCTGGTCATGTTCTTCAAGACCGCCTACGACTCCATGGATCCCGAGTACGGTTCCGGCTCCTCCGTGGGCGGAGTGGGCATGGTGTTCATCCTCGGCATGGGCGTGATCCTGCTCGGTGTGGTGGTCATGCTGGTGATGGCCAGGATCCGGCCGGAGTTCTTCCGCGGCCAGGTGCTGGCGCGCGGACGGTAACCTTCCCGGGTGTCCCACACGGGTGGAAAGTAAGCACGCTTACCAATACGCTGGTCCGGGGGAAGATTTCCCATACTGAACAGAACGAGGTGACAGCATGCCGGAAAATGAAAACATCAGCAAAGTCACGGACATCATCAACGATTCCCACATCGGAATGTTCACCACCATCAACGAAGAAGGCGCTCTGGTCAGCCGGCCGCTGGCCGTCCAGGACGTCAAGGACGACGGCGACATGTGGTTCTTCACCGGGGAGGGAACCTCCCAGGTGGCCCACATCGGTGCGGACCCGCGGGTCAACGTGTCCTTCGGCAAGAACACCGAATGGGTGTCCGTGGCCGGAACGGCGGAAGTGGTCAGGGACCGGGCGACGATCCGCGAGATGTGGAACCAGGCGGTTGATCCGTGGTTCCCCGACGGGCCGGACACCCCTGAAGTGGTCCTGCTGCGCGTCGACTCTGACTCGGCTGAGTACTGGACCAGCCCGGGAGGCACCGCGGCCACCGTCCTGCAGTGGGTCAAGTCCAAGGTGACCCACAGCCGCATGAGCGTGGGCGAAAGCGGGACTGTGGAGCTGTAGCTCCTCCAGATAGCAGCAACGCGGGGTCACTTACCGCCCATCCGGAGGTCCGGATCGGGCGGCAAGTGACCCCGCGTTGCTGTTTATTGCAGCTAGGCGGCGGGCGCCGTCTCAGGCGTTGTGCGACGCCGCGGCGGAGGACAGCGAGGCCAGTCCCTTTTCGAAATCGCCGCCCACCATCTTGTCCATGTTCATGAACAAGGCAAAAACCTTGCCGATGCCCTTGTTCTCGCCGTTCATGGTCCAGGTGACGCGCGTGCCGTTGCCTTCGGGGACGAACGTGAAGTTGGTGGGGTTGACGGCGGCGAACGGCTTGGTGAATTCCAGCCGGACGTTGATGCTGTCCGGTTCCTGGGCGCCGACGATCTCCATGGTGCCGGAGCCCGCCTTGCGGTTGCCGCTCCAGGCGTACTTTGCGCCGACACCGGCTTCCGGGCCCGAGTAGGTGCGGCTCATGGTGGGGTCCACGGATTCCCACGGGGACCATTTGGTCCATTCGCGGAAACTGTTGACCAGCGGGAAAACGTCCTTGGCAGGGGCGGGAATGAGGGCGCTGCGTATGACCGTATAGGTTGACATGGCCCCATCCTAAGGCCGGGTTCGGGGCATCGGGAGGAAGGTCTGGCCCGGCGGTTCCCCGCACGCCACCGCGTGGGAGCCTTGCCGAGACAAAGGATGCGGAGACCGACCCCCACTGACAGCAACGCGGGGCCACATGCCGCGCAATAAACGGCCCGGATTGGGCCGGAGTGACCCCGCGCTGCAGCATGGGCTAGCTGTTGGCGGCCGCGTCGTCGTAGCCCTGCTGGGTGCCGTTGCCCCGGCCACCACCGCCCGGGCCGCCCATGCCCTCCTCGGTGCCCGTCACCTTGAAGCTGGCGTCCAGCAAGACGGTGGCCCGGGTGCCGTCCGCCTTGGTGATGTGGGCTTCGTACGTGGCGCCGTCGGCGTCGGTTTCCATTCGCTCGATGGTCGCGTCGGGCTGGGCAGCCTTGACGGCGGCCTCGACCTTGGCGGCGGTGTCGCCAGTCAGGACTTCCTCGGTCTTGCCGTTGGCCTGGTGCGGGCCGCGGGTCCCGCCGTCTGTCCCGGCAGCGCCGTAGCCCTGCGTTGTGGACGACGCCGCCGACGACGTGCCGCTGTCGGCCATTGCCGGGAGTGCGGCGGCGCCGATCGCACCACCTCCGGCTGCCGCGGCCAGGATAATGCCGGCCGTCACCTTGTTGATCTTGGACATGTGAATCTCCTATTCTCCGGACCCGGGTGAACGGGCCGGCCGCCTCTGCGGCCTGGGAAAATACTCTGATTCAGGATTGTGTCCCTACTTCGCGGCCGCTGTGCCAGGCCTGTGAATGCCGGCCGCCACTTCGGCGCCGGCTGCGATGTGTGCGCCTGCCGCAATTTCAGCACAGCGCAGCGCGTCCTCCAGCCGTGCCACGGCGGGCGCGTAGCCAGGGCCAGCCAGCGTCCGCAGCAGCTCAGTTTCCCGCATCGCCTTGATGAATGCGGCGGTTTCCGGCCGTGCCACGTCCGCCATGTCAGGGAAGTCGATGGCCAGCGCCGGATCCAGTTCGTACCGCTGCCAGCGCTTCAGGACAGCATCGTGCAGATCGACGGCGGCCCGGCGGGCAGGCAAATCCTCCCGCTGGCGGCGCAGGGAGGCATACCAGCCTAGAATCTGCGGGCTGCTGCGGTACGCGGCAACGCCGCTGGCGCCGGTGACGGCGGCCAACGCCAGTCCCGCAAGCGGTGATGTCACCGCCGGGATCAGAAGGGCCGGAATTATCACCGCTGCCCCGCAGAAAAGGTCCCAGAACAGCGGGTCTGAACTGTCGCCGTCGGGCCTTCCGGCATGGTGCCGTACGGCGAAGACGGTGCAGGAAGCGGCGGCCACCAGCACCGCACCCCAGAAGACAAGCTGCAGCGCCCCAATCAGGACGGCTTCCGTTACGGCGGGCACTCCACCACCTCCAAGCAACGGGGCCCGGTAATTCGGGCTCCACTACAATTGCATCCCCTGCGGCCCCGGCGGTCAATGGGTCGCCGGGCCACGCCAGCGACTGGCCGTGGCAAACGGTTTGCAGCGGGCGGCGCTCGGCGTAGCCTTGGCGGCATGCGACTCAAAATGTGCAGCATCCACGTCCAGGATCCGGCAGCGGCCCACTCGTTTTATACCGAGACCCTCGGCTTCGAGACCCTCATGGCCATGCCGGAACACAACCTGTTCATCGTTAAGGATCCGGGAGCCGCGGGCGGCGCGGGGCTGCTGCTGGAGCCGAGCGATAATCCCATCGCGGCCGCTTACATGACCGGACTTCACGACGCCGGGATCCCGGCGATCGTCTTCGGCGTCCCCGACGTGAAGGCCGAGCATGGGCGGCTCGCCGCCGCGGGCGTCCGGTTCCAAGGCGAACCGTCGGAAGACCCCTTCGGGATCTCGGCTGTGTTCGACGACGGCTGTGGCAACTTCGTCCAGCTGCACCAGGACTGAAGGCCGTTCGCCGCAAGACCGCAGGCTTATTCGCCGCAAGACCGCAGGCTTAAAGGTGGGAGACCCGAATGGACGCCGCTGACGCCCTGAATGAGATCGCGTTCTGGCTGGAACGCAGCGCCGCGCCAACGTTTAAGGTCCAGGCCTTCCGGAAAGCCGCCGGCATCATTGGCGACATCGCCCCTGAGGAGTTGGCGGAGCGGGCACAGGACGGCCGGCTGAAGCGGACCAAGGGGATCGGGGACACGACGTTCCAGGTAATCCGGCAGGCGGTCGACGGCGGAGTGCCGGATTACCTGGAAAAGCTGAGGCAGAGCGGCGCGGAACCTCTCGCCGCCGGCGGCAAGGGGCTGCGACCTCTGCTGCGGGGAGACCTGCACAGCCACAGCGACTGGTCCGACGGCGGATCGCCCATTGGCCTCATGGCGGATGCCGCCCGCACCCTCGGCCGCGAGTACCTTGCCCTGACGGACCACTCCCCGAACCTGAAGATTGCGAACGGGTTGAGTGCCGAGCGGCTCAGCGAACAGCTTGAGGTTGTGGCAGCCGTTAACAAGGACCACGCCGGTCCGGGGCCCGGCGGGTTCAGGCTGCTGGCTGGAATCGAGGTGGACATCCTCGAAAACGGCGAGCTGGACCAGTCTCCGGAGATGCTGGACCGGCTCGATGTGGTGGTGGCCAGCGTGCACTCAAAGCTCCGCGCGGACCGGAGCACCATGACCGACAGGATGCTCGGCGGCATCGGGGACCCCCACACCAACGTGCTGGGGCACTGTACCGGGCGCCTGCTGCAGGGCTCGCGCGGCACCCGTCCGGAGTCGGAATTCGACGCCGAACGCGTGTTTGCGGCGTGCGCGGAAGCCGGCGTCGCCGTCGAAATCAATGCCCGGCCCGAGCGCCAGGATCCGCCCGACAACCTCATGCAGCTGGCCCTCGATGCGGGGTGCCTCTTCAGCATCGACAGCGATGCGCACGCGCCCGGCCAGCTGGACTTCCTGCAGTACGGAGCCGAGCGGGCGGAACTGAACGGCGTGCCGGCGGACCGGATCATCACCACGTGGCCGCTGGAGCGGCTGCTGGAGTGGCTGAAATCGGGGACATAAGACATCCGGCCACGTGGTCGCATTCCAGCACCGCGGCCCCAACTAAGCGTGGTGACTATTGCGTTGCAGAGTGGTAAACCTTAATTGTTCCGCTGAGGAACCCCGGCGGGCCCGTTCTCACTGCGAGGTGCACCATGACTTCCATGAATCCTGCCGATCATCTCGACGAACTGGGCCACAGAACACTGCGCAGGGTACGCGGGCGCATCATGCCGCTCATCGTCCTGCTCTATTTCGTGGCGTACCTGGACCGGAACAACGTGGGCTTCGCCAAGCTGACCATGAGCGAGGACATCGGGCTGAGTGCTTCAGCGTACGGGCTCGGTGCAGGCATCTTCTTCCTCGGCTATGCGCTGCTGGAAATCCCCAGCAACGGCGGCATGTACAGGTTCGGCGCCCGGAAGTGGATAGCCCGGATCCTGATCTCCTGGGGCGTCTTTGCCACCGCCATGGCCCTGGTGAACGGGGAAACCACGTTCTACATCGTCCGCTTCCTGCTGGGCGCGGCCGAGGCCGGATTCTTCCCGGCCATCCTCTTCTACCTGACCCTGTGGTTCCCGGCCGCCCAGCGCGTCACGGTCCTGGGTATCTTCATCCTGGCGCAGCCGGTCTCCAACGCCCTGGGCGCCCCGGTGTCGGGCCTGCTCCTCCAGATGGAAGGCATTGCGGGCCTGCACGGCTGGCAGTGGCTCTACATCATTGAAGGCATTCCGGCCATCCTGCTCGGCCTGCTCACCCCGATCCTCATGACGGACCGCCCGGGCCATGCGAAGTGGCTGCCGGCGGAGGAGCGCGAATGGCTGACCAGGACCATGGACGAGGAGCTCGCCCACAAGCAGAAGGGCCAGCCGCACCACTTCCTGGCCGGCCTCAAGGACCCCCGGACGATTGCGTACTCCGCGCTGTACTTCGGCCTGGTCTGCGGAATCTACGGCCTCGGTCTGTGGATGCCCACCATCGTTGCCGCCCTGGGCAAGTTCAGCACCACCCAGGTCGGTTTCATCGTGGCGATCCCGTACACGATTGCGGCGGTTTTTGTGTACTTCTGGGGCAGGCGCTCCGACCGGACGGGTAACCGCGTGTTGCACGCCAGCATCAGCATGGTCCTCGCTGCCGTCGGCCTCCTGGCTGCCGGCTTCCTGGTGCAGGTGAACGCTATTCTCGCCCTGATGGCGCTGACCCTGGCGGCCATGGGCATCTACTCGGCCATTGCCCCGTTCCTGGCGATGCCTTCGACGGCCCTGGTGGGAGCCGCGGCCGCCGCCGGTCTTGCCATGGTGAATTCACTGGGGAACCTGGGCGGTTTCGTGGCTCCCTACGCGGTGGGGCTGTTCAACGACGCCACGGGCGACAACCGGTCAGGCCTCGTGTTCCTGTCGGCGGTCCTGGCCATCACGGCAGTTGCGACCTATCTCTACGGACGCAGGCGGCCGGAAGGTCATGTGAAGCCCGGTACCCGTGCAGCCGTCGGTGAGGAAGCGGTTGCTGCCGACGAGTTCGACGACACCAAGTACTGACAACAGGCGACGAGAGGCTAAGGGACATGACGCATCACGAAACGTTGCCGGCCGAGCGAACCGCGGTGCTGACCGGCGCCGCGTCTCCGCGCGGCATCGGACGGGCGACGGCGGAAATGCTTGCCAGCCAGGGGTGGTCGGTGGCGATCCTGGATATCGACGGCGACGCGGCGCGGCTGGCGGCAGAGGAAATCACCGCCGTCTACGGCGTCAAGGCCACGGGGGCGGGCGCGGACGTCTCCGACCCGGCGGCCGTCAACGCCGCCATCGACGAGATCGAGTCCAGCATGCCGCCGATCGTTGGCCTGGCCAACCTTGCCGGCATCAGTTCGCCCACGGAATTCATGGATGAGACGCTCGAGGCGTGGGAGCGCGTGTTCAAGATCAACATGACCGGCACGTTCCTGGTTACCCAGCGTGTGCTCAGGGGCATGATCGAGCGCAAGCTCGGCAGAGTTGTCAGCGTCTCCTCCATTTCGGCCCAGCGTGGTGGAGGCACCTACTCCAAGGTGGCGTACAGCGCCTCGAAGGCGGCCATCATCGGCTTCACCCGAGCCCTGGCCCGGGAAATGGGCCAGCACGGCATCACCGTCAACTGCGTCGCTCCGGGGCCGGTGGACACGGACATCATGGGCGGAACGCTGACGGATGAACGCAAGGCCGCCATGTCCGCCGACATCCTGATGGGCCGGGTGGGCACCGTGCGGGACATCGCCGCGCTCATGGTGTTCCTGATGGGCGAGGACGCCGGCTACATCACGGCAGCGGCGTATGACATCAACGGAGGGCTGCAGATTTCCTGACGGTTCCGGGCCTAACGATCAGGACCGGGCGAACAACGGGCGTCCTACCCTTCGCACTCCGAGCAGTACTTTTTTCCGTCTTTTTCCCGCGCGAGCTGGCTGCGGTGATGGACCAGGAAGCAGGACATGCACGTGAACTCGTCCTCCTGCACCGGGATGACCTGGATGAGCAGCTCTTCGTGGGAGAGGTCGGCGCCGGGAAGATCGATGCCTTCTGCGGTGTCGGCTTCCTCGACGTCCAGCAGGGCTGTCTGGGATCCGCCGCGCTGGGACTGCATCGCTTCGATCGATTCGGTCCCCGGCTGATCCTCTTGATTGACGCGCGGTGCGTCGTAGTCGGTTGCCATGGTGGTTTCACTCCTTCGCACGGGCGCCGGACTGGCGCCCATTCGCAGGCATCAACTCTACTGCCCGGCCAAGTATTCCCGGGAGATCCGGGGCCGGAATGCAGCGGGCGGAGCGCACAAAAGTCCGGTGGCGGAGCTGCGTGAATCTCTGCAGCCTCTCCGCGATTGTTGGTGATGCCCGACGTGGCCTAGGAGACTGCTGAACAACGTGGTTGTGGGGCGGGCGGAACGCCACCAATGGCCGTCAAGCGGCGTGTTCTGGTCAGCACCCTTGGGTGCGACAACGGGGTCGTTCCGCCCGCTTAGTTCATTGTGCCCCCGGATGTGGGGCGTCATC
>NZ_JBFTJD010000037.1:0-28920 GCF_056395245.1 Arthrobacter sp. 10L430
CGCGCACAACGTCGAGACCGTGCCGCGGATCTTCAAGCGCATCCGCCCCGCGTTCCGCTACGACCGGTCCCTGGACGTCATCACCCAGGGCCGGAACCTGGGCATGGTCACCAAATCCAACCTGATCCTGGGCATGGGCGAAACCCGGGCGGAAATCTCCGAAGCCCTGAAGGACCTGCACGAGGCCGGCTGCGACCTGATCACCATCACCCAGTACCTGCGCCCGTCCGAGCGGCACCTCCCGGTGGACCGCTGGGTCAAGCCACAGGAATTCGTGGACCTCCAGCAGGAAGCGGACGAGATCGGCTTCCTCGGCGTCATGTCCGGACCCCTCGTCCGGTCCTCCTACCGTGCCGGCCGGCTCTGGGCCACCGCCATGCGCAAGAAAGGCTGGGAAATCCCCGCCGAACTGGCACACATCGAAAGCTCCGGCAGCACCCGCCAGGAAGCCAGCTCGCTGCTCGCAGGCACGGCCTGACCTTCCGGACCCACCACCCTGATGTTCAGAGAGGACCAAAGATGTTCCCCATCAGAATAGAAATCATCCCTTCAGAGGGAATCGTTGAGCGGGTCAAGGCCCAGGTGCCGTTGACCACAACGCTCACCGTGACATGCCTGCCCCATCACGGCATCGAGCGGACCATGCGCACGGCGGTACAGCTGAGCGTGCTCGGCTACAAAGTGATCCCGCATCTCGCGGGGCGTAGCCTGCATAGCCGCGCTGACCTCACCGGAATCCTGCGCGACTGCGGCGTTGCCGGCATCGGCGAGGTGTTCGTGATCGGCGGAGACCGGAAGAGTCCAGCTGGCCCGTACGAGTCCGCCCTTCCGCTTCTGGAAGACATCGCGCAGTATTCCGGCGGCGCGATGCGGGCAGGCGTTGCGGGCTACCCGGAGGGCCACCCCGCTGCTGGTCCCGTGGACGTGCTGGACGCGCTGCTGGCCAAACAGCACCTGGCTTCGCACGTTGTCACGCAGATGTGCTTCTCCGCGCCGAAAATCCTTGATTACGCGGCGCTCCTGCGCCGCGAAGGCGTGCGGCTGCCCGTCTGGGCCGGCGTGGCAGGGTCTGTTCCGCGGACCAAGCTGGTCTCGCTGGCGACGCAGATCGGCGTCGGGAGTTCCCTGAAGTTCCTTAGCCGCAAGGGCCCGCTGGCCCGCAAACTCCTGAGTGGTGACAGCTACTCGCCACAAAGCCTGGTGACCGGGCTGGAAAGCGAGCCCGGCAACATCACGGGCATCCATCTCTACAGCTTCAACAGCCTTGATTCGGTTCCGGGAGGGGCAGATCAGGCGTCAACCTCAGCAGCACTCCATCCAGCATTGATTCGAGGAGCAGCACGTGACAACTGAAACCGTAACTTCCCAGCAAACGCCGCATCTTGAGCGGCAGCTCAGCAACCGGCACATCCAGCTGATCGCCATTGGCGGCGCAATCGGCACAGGCCTCTTCATGGGCTCGGGCAAAACCATCTCCGCGGCAGGGCCCTCCGTCATCTTCGTCTACATGATCATCGGCTTCATGCTGTTCTTCGTCATGCGGGCCATGGGCGAACTGCTGCTGAGCAACCTGAACTACAAATCGTTCAGCGATTTCGCGGCGGACCTCCTCGGTCCCTGGGCCGGTTTCTTCACGGGTTGGACCTACTGGTTCTGCTGGGTGATCACAGGCATCGCGGACGTCATCGCCATAGCGGGCTATTCGAAGGAGCTCTGGCCCTCTGTGCCGCTGTGGATCCCAGGCCTGGCAACCGTGGCCATCCTCCTGCTCCTGAACCTCACTACGGTGAAGGCTTTCGGCGAGACGGAGTTCTGGTTTGCGCTGATCAAGATCATCGCCATCGCGGCGCTGATCGTGGTGGGCCTGTTCATGATCTTCAGCGGGTTCCAGTCCGACGCCGGCCCTGCCACCTTCACGAACCTGTGGAGCCACGGCGGTTTCTTCCCGAACGAGTTCATGGGATTCGTGGCCGGGTTCCAGATCGCAGTCTTCGCCTTCGTGGGCATTGAGCTCGTGGGAACCACCGCCGCAGAGGCCAAGGACCCGGAGAAGAACCTGCCCAAGGCCATCAACTCCATCCCCATCCGTGTGCTGCTCTTCTACGTGGGCGCCCTCATCATCCTGATGTCCGTCACCCCCTGGACCCAGTTCCAGGCCGGCCACAGCCCGTTCATCGCCATGTTCTCCCTTGCGGGCCTGGGCGCCGCCGCCACCGTGGTGAACCTGGTGGTGCTCAGCTCGGCCATGTCCTCGGCCAACTCCGGCATCTACTCCACTTCGCGGATGGTGTACGGGCTGGCCCAGGAAGGCGACGCTCCGTCCGTCTTCGGTGCCCTCTCGCGCCGCAAGGTTCCGCAGAATGCCCTGTTTCTCTCCTGCGTTCTGCTTCTCTCCGGCGTGGTGCTGATGTACGCGGGCCAGGACATCGGCAAAGCCTTCGACATGGTGACCACCGTGTCGGCTGTCTGCTTCGTTTTCGTATGGTCCATCATCCTGGCCAGCTACCTGGCCTTCCGCAGGCGCCGCCCGCACCTGCACGAGGCGTCCAAGTACCGGATGCCTGGCGGCGTCCCCATGGTCTGGGTGGTCTTCGCGTTCTTCGCCTTTGTGCTCTGGACGCTGACCACGCAGCCGGACACCCTCACGGCACTCCTGGTCACGCCTGTCTGGTTCATCGTGCTCGGCGCCGCTTGGTTGGTGCTGCGCCGTCGCCCCGCCCATCTGGCGCGTTATGCAACGTTCCAGGCCGAACTCACCCAGGATTTGGCGCACGAGGCCACCGGGCGGGAACTTGGGAACGTGAAGAAATGAGCACTGTACAAATGACCACTGCCCAAACCCTGAACAGTCCCATACCGAAAGCTGAGGTACGTGCCGCAACGGTCGAGCATGTCCTGACCGTCGACTGTGCCGAGTCGCCTGGCATCGTCCACGCGGTCTCAGGATTCCTGCTCAGCCACGGCTGCGACATCATCGACATCAAGCAGTACGGGGACAAGGGGGAAGGTCACTTCTTCATGCGCGTCCACTTCTCCTCTCCGCAGGAGCCCGCGGCGCAGGAGCCGGCGGCGCAGGAGCCCGGGGCGCAGGATCCCGCGGCGCAGGAGTCCTTCAGCACGGAGGAGCTGCGCCGGGACTTCACGGCTGTGGCGGAGAAGTGGAAGATGAACTGGCAGCTGGAGCCGCACGGCCGCAAGCGCCGCGTCCTGGTGATGGTGTCCAAAATGGGCCACTGCCTCAATGATCTGCTGTTCAGGGCACGCACGGGCGACATCCCGGTGGAGATCGTCGCCGTGGTTTCCAACCACCGCGAGCAGGAGGGGCTGGTCCAGTGGCACGGTATCCCGTTCTTCCACCTGCCGGTCACCAAGGACACGAAGCCCGACGCCGAAGCCCGGCTTCTGGAACTCGTCGACGGCCTCGATGTGGAGCTCGTGGTGCTGGCCCGCTACATGCAGGTCCTGAGTGACGGGCTTTCGGCCAAGCTCGCAGGACGGACCATCAACATCCACCACTCGTTCCTGCCCAGCTTCAAGGGTGCGAAGCCCTACCACCAGGCCTACGACCGGGGCGTTAAGACCGTGGGCGCCACGGCGCACTACGTCAACGCCGAACTCGATGAGGGCCCCATCATTTCGCAGCAGGTCATCGACGTGGACCACACGTACACCGCCGACGACCTTGTCGCGGTCGGCCGGGACGCCGAATGCACGGCCCTCCGCAACGCCGTCCGCTGGCATTGCGAGGGCAGAATCCTGCTGCTCGGCAACCGCACTGTGATTTTGCGATAGGGCAGTTCCATCCTGGTCCGCGAGGGCGGACCAGGATGGAACCCGGACTCCGCCGCATAGCGGATCAGGGCCCGCCTACGCCGGGAGGACACCGGTTTCCGGCCGACGGCACCCTGTCATTTTCTGGACGGTATCGCGCTGGAGTCCGCTCAGAGCCGCGAGCTCGTAGTCATCCATGACGCCAAGCCGGCGTGCCGCAGCCATGAGGGTCAGTCGACTTTCCTCAAGGATTGCCTTCGACTCCTCAAGCTCGGCCAACTCGGACGTCAACTGGCTGATCACCGCAAGGTGCTGCCCGGCCGGCAGTCCGGACGGGAGCAGGTCCTCGGACGACAGGCCGATTGTCCGGATTGTCCAGCGGGAGAGTTCTGAGGCTTCTGCCAGGCCCGTGATCCTCATGCCGTCACAGAGCGCCTGGGCAATCTGTTGGTTTAGGCGGACGGAGAGCGCGCGCATGCTGCTGGCGTTGAAAGAAATCCGTTGCCGGTCCTCCCTGAGCAACTTCCGTATCCTGTCAGCCTGGACAGCAGTTGGGTCGGGTTTTGGTGTTCCCTGGTAGCGGTACGAGCCGGTACGGGCACGCCGCCGACGTGATTCCGGTGTCGGAGCAACCTCCGGGCGGTCGGAGCGGTGCAGAACGGCCAAGAGCACTCCTCGGTTCGGATTGGAGTCGGTCCGCGTCGGCACGCGAGCCGACCCGGAAAACGGCCGCGCCAGTCGGGGCCGGTTACGTAGAAGGCTAGACGGGATGGCCACCCCGCGGAAATACCAATAGTGCGTGGAGCCATAATCAAAAAGTTTGGGTTCGGCCTTGGCTAGGGGCCAAAAGCAGAGGTCTCGCGCTGTACACAGCCGAGGACCGACGCCATGACTGCCGCAGGCCATAAGAGACGCTTATCCGTCCACGCAGTTTAGGTCTTATCCATAGCCGCCCGGATTCCCTAGGGTCGAAGGAAGCAAATATCGCTCCCTCCTGAATCCCTAGGAAGAGACCATGTCTGAATTTGTACCTGCATCGCGAGTGTCCCGCATCAAGCAATCCGCCAGCGTGGCCGCCGCCGCCCGCGTGCGTGAGCTGAAGTCAGAAGGGCGCCGGATCCTGGACCTGACGGTCGGTGAGCCGGACTTCGACACCGCGGAGCACATCAAGGCGGCAGCCGTTGAGGCCATCAGCCGGGGCGAGACCAAGTACACCTCCGTCACCGGAACGCCCGCCCTGCAGACGGCGATCCTCCAGACTCTCGAGATGCGCACCGGCATCCACTACACCCCGGCCGAGATCACCGTTGGCGGCGGCGCCAAGCAGGTCATCTTCACGGCCTTCATGGCTACCCTGGACGCGGGCGACGAAGTGGTTGTACCCGCCCCCTACTGGGTCTCCTACCCGGACATGGTGCTCGCCAACGAAGGCACGCCTGTAGTGGTTCCCTGCGGCGAGGACGTGGGATTCAAGCTCACACCGGAAGCCCTAAGCGGCGCCCTCAACGAGCGGACCAAGTGGATCATCCTGAATGCGCCGTCCAACCCCACAGGCGCCGTCTACTCCCGGGCGGAACTGCGCGCACTCGCCGACGTCCTCGCGGACTTTCCGCACATCTACGTCCTGACCGATGAAATCTATGACCAGATCTACTTCGGCACCGGCCGGATCTCCAGCCTGGTGGAGGTGGCCCCGGAACTGAGGGACCGCATCCTCGTGGTCAACGGCGTGTCCAAGGCGTACGCCATGACCGGTTGGCGGCTGGGATACGCGGCAGGACCGGCCCCGGTGATCGCCGCAATCAATAAGCTCCAGTCCCAAATCTCATCCTGCCCGTCCTCGGTAAGCCAGGCCGCCAGCGCCGCCGCCCTCACGGGCGACCAGAGCTTCGTGCATGACAGCGTCGAGGTTTACCGCGGCCGGCGCGATGTGGCAGTCACCGCACTGAACGCCGTCGGCGGGCTGTCATGCACGACGCCGGAAGGCGCCTTTTACGCGTACGTCAACTGTGCGGGGGTCATCGGGAAGACGACCGCCGAGGGAAAAGTCATCGGCAACGATGAGGACTTCACCCTCTACCTTCTTGAGGCCGCTTCCGTGGCAGTCATCCAGGGATCGGCCTACGGGTTGGGCCCCTACTTCCGCATCTCCTACGCGACCAGCCTCGACATCATCGAAGAGTCCATCGCCGCCATCGACAAGGCCGTCCAGGCCCTCAACTGATCCACACCCACCGAAGGAAAAACGCCGTGATTCACGTCAAGACCACCATCGAACGACCCGACGCCGACGCCGTAAGCCGCCTGGCCAAGTTCTCGTCCGCCACCATCCACGAGGCACAGGGCCGCAAGGGCGCCCTCAGCTCCAAGATCAAGCCGATCGACCGGAGCATGTCCTTCTGCGGTCCGGCCACTACTGTGCGCTGCGCTCCTCGGGACAACCTCATGCTGCAGGTGGCCATCCACTACGCCGAGGCCGGGGACGTCATCCTGGCCGCGGCAGGGGAGTACGAGGAGGCCGGAACGTTCGGCGACGTCCTCGGCAACGCCATGAAGGCCAAGGGCCTCGCCGGCCTGGTGACGGACTCCGGCGTCCGCGACACGCAGGACCTCATCGAACTGGGGCTGCCCGTCTTCTCCGGCAGCGTCTCCATCAAAGGCACCGTCAAGGAAACGATCGGCCCGATCAACCACCCTGTGGTCTTCGGCGACGAAATCATCTATCCCGGTGACGTCCTCCGCGGCGACGCGGACGGTGTGGTGGTCGTCAGGAAGGACGAGATCGAGGAAGTCATCCGCCTCTCGCAGGAACGCGACGACGCCGAGCGCGACCTCATCCGCCTCTACCAGGCCGGCGGGACCACCATCGATCTGTGCAACCTCACCGAGGTTCTGAGGGCCAAGGGGCTGCTCGTAGAGCACGCATAGTCACATCGCGGCAGCGGTGCCCGGGAGGTGCCGGCATTGGCTCAGGCGGGGCAGTCTTCTGCCCCGCCTGAGGCTCGTATTCTGCGGCGGCGGTCCTCCTGCCGTGCTTCGACGGCTGCGGTGGTGGGCGTGGCCGTGCGGGTTACCCTGCTTCGGGTTACCCTGCTTCGCGCAGCACAATTCCGGGCAGCGGCGGCGCGGTGGAGTAGTGCCTGTGGCCGGTGGGGGTGTGGAGTTCGATGGTGTGCCGGGAACAGGCGTGCCCTCGAATCCATGGCGATGAGGTTGCCGGTCCCGGGGGCGGTGTAGAGCCGGCGGAGCCAAGCATCGAAAGCTGCACCCTGCCCAGAGTCCTCCCCGCACCCGATGTCGCCGCTGCGCGGGCCCTCGTTGAACCTCCGCTGATAAAAGAGAATTTGCAGCACATCGGCCGGCGGAACGGCCGCGTGCCGCCGGCTCCGCGAGGGTCCCTCAGCGCGGGCGGGGTGGCCGCCCAAGCCGCGGCAGCTCCGCCGTCGTACGGATAACTGTGCGGCGGCGCCCGCAGTTGAGCGTGCTTTGCAGCTGACGGTGCAGTCAGCCGCTAATCAGACCCCCGTGGGGCACCGAATAAGCAGGGGCGCCGAAGACGGCATCGTCCAGGTACCAGACCGTCGAACCGCCGCCGCTGACCGGCATGATGCTGCCCTCGAAAACAAAGACCGGGTCAGCGGATCGGTCCTGGGGGCGCCAGAAGCCATTGGTCGGGCAATGGGACCCGGTTTTAGCCATCAGTCCCAGTCTCGGGTCTGAAATTCTCCTGGTGGTGCTGATCTTTTTCATGGCAGGCTCCCGGTTGATTGTTTGCGGAAAATTGATTCGCTGCAATTTCTTGGCTTGCCACCAATATTAGAATCCCCGGCGCCCAGTTACTAAGACAAATGATGCGTGCCCTAATAAGCCAAAGCTATGGGCGGCCATACTTATCGCTGAGCATTTCCTGGAGCATTTCCTTCAGCACAAGCAGCACCGCCGACGCCGCCTCCGAGAGGGGGTCGTGGTCCGGCGTGCAAAGCGCGATCTTGCACTGCAGTGCCGGATCCACGATCCGCAAGACATAGAAGTCTTCTTCATGGAACAGCGCGTCCGCGGCTGACTTGGGCAGGATCGTGGCCCCCAGATCGGCCCGGAGGAGCCGCGTCAGGGACGGCACCGACTCCACCTCGCCCACCAGCTGGAGTTTGAGCCCCTTGCTGTCGAAACCTGCCTCGACAGCCTGCCGCAGCGTGTGGATCTTCTCGGGGAGGAAGAGCCCGAAGTGTGCCACCTCCTCCAGCGTTATCTCGCCGATCGCGGACCCGGACTCCAGCCGCTTGGCGTTGACCACCAGGTGCAGATCTTCGACGATCATCGTGGTGAACTGGACGCCGCGGATAGGGCCCGGCTCGTAGATGAGGGCCATATCGAGCCGGCCGTTCTTGATGGCTTCGCTCAGGACGCCGCCGTAAATCTCCGTGACATGCAGGATGATGTCGGGGTACCGGCGGCCCACCTCGCTGATGATCTGCGGCGTCAGGCTCGACGCCATGCTGTAGGGCGCGATGGCAATGGACACGCGACCCGATGGCGCGGCCCCCGACTTGGCGACGTCCTGCCGCGCCTGCGCCACCAGCCGCAGGATTGACTGCGCATGCCGGTATAGGGTGTGCCCGGCGGCTGTGGGCTGGACCCCCTGCTTGCTGCGGATCAGCAGGCGCTGCTTGAGGTCAGTCTCCAAAGCCGAAACCTGCTGGCTCAGGGCTGGCTGGGCAACGTGCAGCGCCGCCGCAGCCTTGGTGATGCTTCCCGAATCCACGATCTGGACGAAGTACGCAAGCTTCCGCGTATCCATGGCCGCCTTCTCTCTCTGCGGCGTCCTGAACCCAGGGACGGTCATAACCGGATGCTGTGGAGGGATACGCAATACGTCTTTGTGTGATCCACATCGCTGACACTAGGTTGAACCCAGAACGCTATTTCACTAATCGTACATTCTATCCCCTCCGGTGACATGCAATTCCATGATGACATCAGATGCATTTCGCATAGAAGCGGTCTTGTGGAAATGGATATCGCTTTTTTACATTTCCGAAATATGCGCTCCGTACCTTGAATGAATTCGCCGTCCCGCAACGCAAGTGCGGAGCCTACGTTGGAGAAAGAGGTGACAAATGAGAGCACTAACCAACGGGAGATCCGCCACCCTGGGCGGCCCTGGAGGCGCTGCCTCGCCGTGCTGCGGTCACCCCTGCAGGCGTGCCGGCGGCAAACCCGTCATAACCGGCACCTATCCCGTGACATGGATTACGTCTTTGTGTGATCAAACTCGCGGTGCCAGACTTTTTTATGGAAGCCCGGCAGTTCGGGCCGTCCCGTCGGAAGCCCCCTTCAGGGCCGGATCGGGACAATCACTTCACTACCGGCAGCTGACCACGTCGCCCTGCGGGGCAACGTTGCAGCTCACACTCCAGGAAGGCTCACATGGGACTCTCAGTTGATCTCGTAGCAGATCTCGGAGAAGGCTTCGGCGCCTACTCGATGGGCGACGACGCTGCCCTCCTCGAGGTGGTTTCCAGCGCCAACATCGCCTGCGGCTTCCACGCCGGTGACCCGGACATCATGAACGCGACCGTCGCCGAATGCGTTCGGCTCGGGGTCAGCATCGGAGCACACCCGAGCTTCCCGGACCTCCGCGGCTTCGGCCGGCGCGCCATGGACCTGACGGCGGATGAGGTCCGCAACGACGTCCTCTACCAGTTCGGCGCGCTGACTGCCTTCGCCGCCTATCACGGCGCCAGCGTGGCCCACATTGCCCCGCACGGCCGGCTGGGAAACCTCGTTGCCACCCGCGCCGACTACGCCGAAGCCGTGGCTGACGCCGCCGCCCGCATCAACGCCGGCCTGATCGTCCTGGCCCAGGACGGCGAACTGGCCACCGCAGCCACTGCGCGCCGGCTCCCGGTGGGGATCGTGGGCATCGCCGACCGGGCCTACGAGGCTGACGGCACCCTGGTGCCGCGCGGCCGCCCCGGCGCCGCCATCCACGATCCTTCGACCATCGTGGACCGCACCGTCCGGATGGTGTGCGAAGGGCTCATCGAAACCGTTGCCGGCACCGATCTGCCCATCGTCGCCGACACGGTACTCCTGCACGGAGACACCCACGGCGCCGTTCTGCTGGCCCGGCAGGTCCGAGCTGAACTGGAGAACGCCGGCGTGACCATTGCCCCGCTCGCCCAGGTTCTGGCCGCCAAGCTGAAGGTTGCCTGACATGGCCCCCACCCCAACCCCAACTCCGGTCGAGATCTTCGAGTCCGGTGACGCCGCCCTTCGGGTCGTCGCGTCTTCCCCGGACAGTGAGGCCAACTGGAGCACCGTACATTCCCTTGCCGGATGGCTGGAGGCCGCAGGGGCCGACGGCGTCCACGGGGCCGTGCCGACGTACGATTCACTGCTCGTGGAATTCGACCCCGGCGTCACCTCGGCGCGCCAGGTCCGGGCCTTCGTCCTGCTCGGCCTGCGCCAGCTCGACTTCATCGGTGCGCCCGCCCGGACTCCCCGCGAGTTCAGCGTCCCGGTTGTCTACGGCGGCGAGTACGGCCCGGACCTGGAGCGCGTGGCCGAACATGAGCAGCTCTCCGTCGAGGAGATCATCGAGCTTCACACGGCCAAGTCCTACGTCATCCGCTGCCTGGGTGCGCCAGCCGGCTCACCCATGATGGACGGACCCGACTTTCCGCTCCCGGTCCCGCGGCTGAAGGACCCCCGCCTGTCCGTTCCGGCAGGAGCTGTGGCCGTCGCGGGCCGGCAGGCAGTCATTGCGCCGGCCGTGGCGCCCGGCGGATGGTGCGTCATAGGCCAGACGCCCCTGACCGTTCTTGACGCCACGAGCGAACCCCTTGTTCCCTACGTCCCCGGCGACATCTTGAGGTTCCGCCAGATCCAGCCCGAGGAGTTCGCCAGCTACGCAGGCCGGAAAATGGAGGCGGCACGATGACCGGCTCATTGATCATCCAGCAGCCCGGCCACTCGGTGGTCACCGACCTGGGCCGCTTCCGGGGACCCCGGTTCGGGCTGCCCGTGAACGGCGCGCTGGACCAGTTCTCGGCACGCGCGGCGAACATCCTCACCGCCAATGAGGAGAACGCTCCGCTGCTGGAAGTAACCGCCCTGGACTTCCGGATGCGCGCCACTACGGACATTCTCATTGCCGTCACCGGCGCGCCCCTTACCCTCACGGTCGGCGGCCGCGAATGCCCGCAATGGGAACCGGTGTCCGTCCGCGCCGGGGAAACCGTTGCACTGCGCCAGATCACCGGAGGCCTCAGAGCCTACGTTGCCGTCCATGGCTCGGTGGAAGCGCCGATCCTGCTGGGAAGCTGCGCCCCCGACACCGTCATCGGCTTCGGCCTGCGGCTCTCCGAGGGCACCGAACTCAAGACCTCGCGGAGCGTCGGCCCGATACGGCAGCCGTACTTCGACCTGCCGCTGTTCCGGCTGGGACTGTCCCGGCCGGAGTTCAGCAGCCACGCCGTTATTGATGTCACGGACGGCCCCGACGTTGACGAGTTCGGCGATACCGCCGAACTGCTCTTCAACACCGAATACACCGTCAGTGCCCGGAGCAACCACATCGGTCTTCGCCTCGGCGGCGCCCTTCCCGAACGCCAGTCCACAGCCGAAGTGCTGTCCCGCGGCGTCCCGGTGGGAGCCATCGAAGTGCCGTCCCGGGAGGAACTCCTGGTGCTGCACCGGGGCCGCGGTGTCACCGCCGGCTACCCCGTCCTTGCAGTGGTTACCAGCCGCTCGCTCGACGTGCTCGCCCAGGCCCGCCCGGGCCACACCATAACCTTCCGCAAGACCACCGTTCCCGAAGCTACAGCGAAGTACCGGGCGGCCCTGCGGGATCTGGAGAACCTCCGTTCCACGGTCGGCACGGTCTTCTCCCTCCTCGGCATCGGCAACCAGCCCGGCTGGCCAAAACTGGCACCGGCAGCCGGAAGCTAAGCGCCCTCCCATCAGATCAAAAGCCTTGTTACCATTCCCCTTAGTAAGGAAAGCCATGTCAACTTCTACGCACGCGGCCCAGCCGCACAAAGAACGGCTCAGCGGCAAGCAGACCCGCAAAGTTGTCACTGCCGGCTGCGTCGGCATTTTCGTGGAACTCTACGACAACGGCATCTTCGCCTTCATGGCCGGAACGCTTGCCCTCGTCTTCCTGGCGCCCGGCAACCCGGACAACGCCCTGCTGTTTGTCTTCGCCGGCTACGCCGTGTCCTTCTTCGTCCGCCCCCTCGGAGCCGTTGTCTGCGGCTTCCTGGGCGACAGGATCGGGCGGCAGAAACTACTGGTCTTCGTCATCCTGCTGATCAGCGCCGCCACCGCCGGTATAGGGCTCCTGCCCGCGTACTCGGCCATCGGCATCGCAGCACCGGTGCTGCTCGTGTTGTTGCGCATGCTGCAGGGCTTCTCCGTGGGCGGTGAAGCCGCCGGCGCCATGACCTTCCTCGCTGAGCACGCCCCGGAAGGCAAGCGCGGCATCATCACCTCCTACGCACAGATCGCATCCTTTGCGGCCCTCCTCACCGGTACGCTCGTAGCGTTCTCCATGTCCCCGTGGCTCACCGCAGCTGCGATCGACGGCGGCGGCTTCGGCGCCTTCGCCTGGCGCATCCCGTTCCTCATCGCCATCCCCATGGGCGTCATCGGCTGGTACATCCGCAAGGCCATCAGCGACACCCCCAACTTCGTGAAGCTGAAGGAAGAAGGCGGGCTGTCCAAGAACCCGCTGAAGGAAGCCTTCGCCTCCGCCGAACATCGGCGCGCTATGCTGCTGGCCCTGTTCATCCCGCTCATGAACGGTTCCGGCTACTACGTCCTCTTCTCCTACATGCCCACCTTCCTCAAGGGCAAGCAGCTTAACTTCACCATCGGTCAGGCCCTGCTGGTCACCGCCTGCAGCCTGGTGGTCATCTGCATCGCCATTCCTTTCATGGGCGCCCTCTCCGACCGGATCGGACGCAAGAAGGTCATCGCCGGGTCTGCAATCGCCATGGCAGTCCTTGGCATTCCCTCCTACGCCCTGATCGCCACCGGCAACATGGCACTGGCGATCCTCGGCGCCTGCATCATGGCCGTCGTGTTCGCCGGCCACACCGCGGTGATCCACATCCTGATCGTGGAACTGTTCCCCACCCGGGTGCGCTACTCCGCCTACGGCCTGGGCTACAACATCTCTTCCGCACTGTTCGGAGGCACGGCACCGCTGCTGATGACCTGGCTGATCTCATCCACCGGCAACATCTACATGCCTGCCTTCTACGCCGTCATCACCGCGCTGGGCACCCTTGCCGCCGTCAGCACGGTCAAGGACCGGGCGCACCTGCCGCTCCGGGACGCCTAACCACGGACCACCCCCGTGCTTGCACCACTACGCAGCGGCAAGCACAGCATTGCAAACCAACCAGGAGACTTCGATGCCCTTTTCAGATTATTCAACAGCCCTCGTCACCGGTGCCTCCACCGGGATGGGTGCCGCGATCGTCGAACGCCTGGCCAAGCGGGGACTCACCGTCCACGCCGTGGCCCGCAACGAGGAACGCCTGAACGACCTTGCCGACAAGACCGGGGCGATTCCCCACGTCGTCGACCTGACCGACACGGCGGCGCTGGCTGCCGCCGTCGGCGATCTTGAGGTGGATGTCCTGGTGAACTGTGCCGGAGTGTCCCGGCCGGGAAACCTCCTGGACTCCAGCGAGAGCGACATCGACGAACTCATTGACGTCAACCTGCGCGGCCTGCTCCAGCTGACAAGGCTGGTGCTGCCGGGCATGGTGGAACGCGACCGCGGGCACGTCATCAACATCAGCTCCATCGCCGGTGTCTATAACTTCTACGGCCACACGGTTTATCACGCCACCAAGGCGGCGGTGCACCAGATCTCCCGGCAACTGCGCAACGACACCGTGGGCAAGCGCATCCGCGTCACGGAGATCTGCCCCGGACGCGTCGAAACGGAGATCTTCGGACGCAACATGGGAGGCACCCCGGAAGCCATGGAAGAGGCGTGGAAGACGTACTACGAAGGCTACGAGTCCCTGACCACCGACGACATCGTCAACGCCATGGACTACGCCATCGAAACGCCCCGGCACGTGAATGTGGGCATGCTGGAAATCATGCCCACATTCCAGGTCCCCGGCGGGCTCACGTTCGACCGGCGCTAGCCGCGTCGGCCCCGGCAAGCACCGCCCCGGCCGCCCAGCACACCCCAGACCCATAGACCCGAGAGGTTTTTCCGATGCAAACAGTCCGCACCGTCAGCTTTCCCGACCCGCAGCTTCTCGCCGATCTCTCACCCCTTCCCGAGGGCCTGAGAGGGGTGGTCTGGGACCTGAAGTCGGATCCCGACGGCGGGACGCTGAGCGAGATCGACGGCGTCATCCTCCCTTACATCGACGCCTCTGCGGTTCTGGGATCCCTCGCCAAGGTTGAAGACCTGAAGTTCGTCCAGACGCAGTCGACCGGATATGACGGAGTTATCGAAGCGGCCGGTCCGGCGGCCGGTGTGGCCAGTGCCTCCGGCGTCCATGCGGCGGCGACGGCGGAGCTGGCCGTGGGGTTGATCCTGGCTAAGCTGCGCGGCATCGACCAGGCTGTCCGCGACCAGCAGTACGGCCTCTGGCGGCCGGAGCGGCGCCAGTCCCTTGCTGACAGGCGCGTGCTGCTGGTAGGCGTCGGCGGGATCGGGCATGAGATCGCCCGCCGTCTGGAGCCCTTCGAGGTCACGGTCACCCGGGTGGGGAGTGCGGCCCGGACTGACGAGCAGGGCGAGGTGCACGCATCGTCGGAGCTGCCCGCGCTCGCCGCTACGCACGACATTCTGGTCACCGTGCTGCCCCTGAGCGAGCAGACCCATCAGCTGATCGGCGAAGAGGTTCTGGCTGCCCTGCCGGACGGAGCCCTGGTGGTGAACGTGGGGCGCGGTCCGGTGGTGGACACTGCTGCGCTGACCAAGGAAGTCCTTTCCGGGCGGCTGCAATGCGCGCTCGACGTCGTTGATCCAGAGCCGCTTCCGCAGGACCACCCGCTGTGGTCAACACCGAACGCCCTGATCACCCCGCACATCGGCGGCAACGCGTCCGCCTTCCAGCCACGGATCCTGAAGCTCCTACGGCAGCAGCTCGAAGCCCTCGCCGCCGGGCAGACTCCGGCGAATCTGGTGCAACGCGGGCCCTTCTAGACAACAGTGCGAACGGACACTTGCGGCCCTGGCCGCGAGGGCCACAAGTGTACGTTCGCGATACATAGGAACCACCAACCGCGACTACCGCGCAGACCGCGGCGAAGGAGCTGCTCTTTTCATGAATTCACTTTTTGACCTGACCGGGCGGGTGGCCCTGGTGACCGGTTCCAGCCGGGGCATCGGCAACGCGCTGGCGCGGGCACTGGCTGACGCCGGTGCCACCGTGGTCCTGAACGGCATCAATCCGGAACGGCTCAAGGCCGCGGAGGCGGCGATGGCCGCCGATTATGCGCCCGGCCGGGTGCACAGCATCGCGTTTGATGTCACCAGCGACGCCGAGGCCGCGCGGGGCATCACGTGGGTGGAGGAGCACGTGGGTCCCCTTGAGATACTGGTCAACAATGCCGGGATCCAGCATCGGGTGCCGCTGCTGGAGTTGGATGTGAAGGACTGGGAGCGGGTGATTTCCACGGATCTGACCAGTGCGTTCCTGGTGGGCCGGGAAGCAGCCCGCCACATGATTCCCCGCGGGCGCGGGAAGATCATCAACATCTGTTCGGTGCAGACGGACCTGGCCCGCCCCACGATCGCGCCGTACGTTGCGGCGAAGGGCGGTTTGCGGAACCTGACCCGGGCGATGACCGCGGAGTGGGCGGGTTCGGGGCTGCAGATCAACGGGATTGCGCCGGGCTATATCCACACCGAGATGACCCAGAATCTGGTGGACGACGAGAAATTCAACGCCTGGATCCTGGGCCGGACCCCGGCGCACCGCTGGGGCACAGTCGAGGACCTGGCGGGGCCGGCTGTCTGGCTGGCTTCCAGCGGCTCGGATTTCGTGAACGGCCAGACGATCTTCATCGACGGCGGAATGACGGTGGTGGTCTGATGGGAACGCCAACGGTCCCCACCAACGCGGCCCTCCCTGTCTCTGGACCGGCGGTCGTTGCCCACGCCAAGGGCGACCTGCGGATCGACGACGTTCCGCTTGCGGCGCCCGCCGCGGATGAGGCCGTCGTCGAAGTCCACTACGGCGGCATCTGCGGCTCCGACCTGCATTACTGGCTGCACGGCGCAGCCGGTGAATCCATCCTGAAGGCCCCGCTGGTGCTCGGCCATGAGATTTCCGGGACCGTGGTCCGCGCCGCGGCGGACGGAACCGGCCCCGGGGCGGGAACGCCGGTCGCGGTGCATCCGGCCACGCCCCGTGCCGGTGCGGCGCGGTATCCGGCCGACCGGCCCAACCTCTCGCCCGGTTGCACCTACCTGGGAAGCGCAGCCCGCTACCCTCACACCGACGGCGCGTTCAGCCGCTACGTGAACCTGCCGGTGCGGATGCTCCGTGCGCTCCCGGGAGGCCTGGACCTGCGTACCGCTGCGCTGATCGAACCGGCGTCCGTGGCATGGCATGCGGTGGCCCGGGCCGGGAACGTCGCGGGCAAGACGGCGCTCGTGATCGGCAGCGGGCCCATCGGCGCGCTGGCTGTGGCGGTCCTCAAACGGGCCGGCGCAGCCCGGATCGTCGCCGTCGACATGCATGAGAAACCGCTCGAGATCGCCACGGCCGTGGGTGCCGACGAGGTCCTGGCCGCCTCCGACGCGGAGGCGATCGCCGCCGTCGAGGCCGATGTGGTGATTGAGTCCTCCGGTAACCACCACGGACTGGCGTCCGCCATCCAGGGCGCCGCGCGCGGTGGCACGGTGGTGATGGTCGGCCTGTTGCCCACAGGTCCCCAGCCGGTCCTGATCTCCCTGGCCATCACGCGGGAACTCGAACTGCGCGGCTCCTTCCGCTTCAACGACGAGATCGACGGCGTCATCGCCGCACTGGCTGACGGCACTCTGCACATCGAACCGGTCATCACCCACGAGTTCCCGGTCAGCCGGGCGTTGGAGGCATTCGCTGTGGCCCGCAACTCGGCTGAGTCCGGCAAGGTGCTCCTGAGCTTCGGGTCCGCAACGGAAGGCTGAGCCCGGCTGTCCTTGGCATGTTTATCGTTGGCGCAGCCCGGCGTCGGCTCGTTTGGCGAGTGTAATTTCGGTGTAACTAATGACGGTGGAACACTGGAACTGCGCGCTGCAGGTCTGCAGAAAGACCGAAGCTGCGGCGGGGCCTTCGTTGAACGCCATAACATTGGGAACGATCCTTATGGTGACGGTTTGGGCCTTCCTGGTGCAGTTGATCTGTTCGTTTCCGCCGCCACCGGCTATCCGGCCGTCGCTGACCCTTTGGGTGAGTTGGACCACGGGTACTGCGATGAGCAGGGCGGGGTCGGTGTCGCACACGAAGGTGACGGGAACATCGACAGCGGCGCCGTCGGCGACGAGGATTCCCGGCCCCGTGCTGACGAGTGTGGCGGGGGCTGCCTGCGCGGGGGCGGCTATGGCCATGAGAGCGACGGTAAGAGCGACGGCGGCGAGGCGGCTTCTGGTGCCTAGCATCAGGTTCTCCCTTGAATGGATGCGTGGCGTCCTGTGTTCCGTATTGGCGGCGAGTGCGGTGATTAGACGCCTTAATGGACGGGGCGGAGCCCCTGACGGCAGCGCCAATTCCGGCGCCGCCTGATGCAGACGAAAGTCCAGTTGGGCGCACAATACTAATTATCTGAATGCGTGACAATAGGCATTCACAAAGCATGCAGGTAGCAGGAACGCCCCCGGGGCGTCCTGCGGATACGCCGCCTCGGCCTACGCCCTGGGGGAGTTCTTCCAGTCCGGCAGGACGCTGAGGCCGTCATCGAGCATGCGGGTAAGGGATCCCGCGGCAGCG
This sequence comes from Arthrobacter sp. 10L430, assembly GCF_056395245.1. Lineage (NCBI taxonomy): Bacteria > Bacillati > Actinomycetota > Actinomycetes > Micrococcales > Micrococcaceae > Arthrobacter > Arthrobacter sp. 10L430. Next base: position 17,733 of record NZ_JBFTJD010000037.1, read on the forward strand.
TCGCGGCGGCGGCGGCGGAGCCATGCAGCGAGGCTGCGTTCGGAGACTTCGGACGCGTTGCTGGCGGGGTACCGGCCTGTTTGCTGAACCATGCTGACGAGGTCGTTCATGCGTTGGACACTTCGTCGGGTTGCTCTGGCAGGGTTGCCGTTGGCGGCGGCATAGTGCTCCTCACGGAGCGTCGGATCGTCGGTCCTTGCGGCGGCCAGGTGGTAACCCACTGTCGATATCGGCGCCCCCGTCTGCTCGGAGATTTGCCCGCGGGTGAGGCCGCGCCGGTACATCAGGACCCATTCGGGGTTGGGAACCAGAAGCCATCGTATGTTTGCCACAGACGTTCTCTTCCTCTAGTTGGTCCTTCTCGGTCCGGCGGCCTGACGCATGATCTGGTACATGGGTGGCATTCTTTCCTGTACAGGGTTACCGGTCTCATGATCAGCATCGTGCACCGAACATGAGAGCAAGCTGAGAAACCTTGTCGCAAGGGCAGGGCAAACTCTCTGTCAGGAAAATTTCGAGAATGAGTGGACGGTGCAGGCGTGAGGATTCTCATGGTCGAGGACGAAAAGCAGCTGGCCGATACCGTCCGCCGCGGGCTGTCCAACGAAGGATTCGTGGTGGACGTGGTCCACGACGGGGTCAGTGGGGTATGGGCTGCGACGGAGAAGCCCTACGACGTGATTCTGCTTGATCTGATGCTGCCATTGAAGAATGGCTACGACGTGCTGAAAGAAATCCGCGGCCGCAGAATCTGGACGCCCGTTTTGATGCTGACGGCCAAAGACGGCGAGTATGACGAGACAGACGCTTTTGACCTGGGAGCGGACGACTACCTGACCAAGCCGTTCAGCTTCCTCGTCCTGGTCGCCAGGATAAGGGCTCTGATGCGCCGCGGAGCGCCCGAGCGGCCCGTTGTCCTGGAGCTGGGATCCCTGAGCCTCGACACGGCAAGTCGCCAAGTGCAACGCGGCGAGGCAGCGATTGTGCTGACCGCCAAGGAGTACGCGCTGCTGCAATACCTGATGCGACGGCCTGGCCAAGTGGTTTCCAAGGGCGAGATTCTGGACAACGTGTGGGATACGGCATTTGAAGGCGGCGAGAACGTCGTGGAGGTCTACATTGGCTACCTCCGACGGAAAATCGATGTCCCGTTCGGTGTGCAGACCCTGACGACCGTGCGGGGCATGGGATATCTGCTCACCGCCGACAGGACCGCTATGGAATAGCCCTGTGAGACTACGGGTCTGGCTGGAGTTAGCGCGAGACTTTCTTGCCGGTGCGGCTCTCGCTGGCCGGCGCGGCGTGGGAGAAGACCATTTCAAAGCGGCATCCGCCCCCTGGCGCTTCCGACGCCCCGATCGAGCCGTGGTGGGCGGCCATTACTGCGGCGGCGATGGCAAGTCCCAGGCCGCTTCCGCCTCGTTCCCGGGACCGGCTGTCATCAAGCCGGACAAACCTCTCGAAGATCCGCTCCCGGTCTGGGGCAGGCACGGGCGGCCCGTCGTTATCGATGGTTATCACGACTTGAGTCTCGGCACTGTGAACTTCGACGGCAATCACGGACTTGGCGTACCGGTCAGCATTGTCCAGGACGTTCCTGATCACCTGGGCAAGCCTGCGGGCATCGCCGGTAATCCGTGCCGGTTCCAGGCGTGCCTCGATCCGGTGCAGGCTCGTGGAACGCAGGCGGCCGATTTCGCCGTTAAGGACGTCGTCCAGATCAACATCGGCCTGCTCCAGGCGCAGCCCTCCGTCGTTGGTCTTGGCCAGCGTGAGCAGATCCTCAACGAGATACCGCATCCGGGCTGTTTCGCCGGCAAGGACCGACTTCATCTCCTCCCATGTACGTCCGGAAGGATCGGCCGCTGCGATTTCCACGCCGGCGCTGAGGGTGGCGAGGGGGCTGCGCAGCTCATGGCTGGCGTCCGAGACGAAGCGCCGCTGTTCCAGGTCGGCTGCCTCAAGCCGGTCCAGCATTGAGTTCATTGTCTGCGCCAGAGCCTGCATCTCATCGGCGGTGGGCGGGACTTCCACCCGTCCGTCCAGGCGGCGGGCGCTGATCATGGCCACCTGGTCACGGATTCTCTCGACCTGACGAAGGGACCGGCCCACCAGCACCCAGACGGCGATCCCCACCAGCGTCAACAACAGCGGCGTGGCGCCGAGCACAAACCAAGACACCGTGGCAAGGGTGTTGGCCTCAACCTGGACCGTGGCTGCCACCACCACTGTGCGGAGGACGCCGTCGCTCCGGACTCCGGTCGCCACGACCAGGAAGTCGTCGTCGTCACCGAGGCTGGGCAGCTCGGGTACGTCCTCAATCAGCGTTTCCCCATCGTCCGGGCGCAAACCGGTCAGCGGAGCTGCCGCCGCGGCAGGCACCGAGGATGCAAGGACCGACCCCTCCGGATCCAGAATCTGGACATATTGCCCAAAGTGCGCGGCAGACTCAATGAAGCGGCGCCCTTCGTCCAGGCCCTGGCCGGAGATTTGGGCGGCGACCTCCTCGGCCTCCCCCCGGGCGGCGGCCTCGGCAGCGGCGACCAGCGACGTCTGCAGCGCCACCAGCAGGGTAAGGCCGCCAATGAGGAGCGCCACGGCCACGACAAAGACGGCAGTGGCCGTGGCGCGCTTTCGCACACCCCAGCGGGGCCGGGGCAGGCCCCGCCCGCCAAGCATCCGGACGGCATCCATGCTCCAAGGATGCAGCCGCCAGCGGACATTAACAAAGCCCGACGCGTCGGAAGCACCTGGGATGAAGCCGCTCTCCCTGCTGTCCCTGCCCCATAACGTAAAAAGGCGGCACGGGGGTCCGTGGATGTGCCTGCCCCTGCGGAACCCGGCGATGGGTCCGCATAATAATTAGACCGGCACGGCGGCTTCCGCCGGGTCAGTGGGATGTATCGCGGTTTGGCAGCACCTGATTGGGGCAGGGGCGCAGGTTCAAGTCCTGTCATCCCGACGGTGCGGGCCGGAAACAGCAGAGAACAACCTGGGCCAGTGCGCTGGCCGTGTTGGGCGCATGGCTCCCCGGAGTCATACCAATGGTTCAGGTGGCCCGCACTTTAAACTGCGCCGGTCCAGCGCGACCGGGCGCATCCGTGTCAGGATCGGTTATGCCCCACCGCCTAATGCTGCTAGACACTGCGTCGTTGTACTTCCGCGCCTTCTACGGCTTGCCCGACACGATCCGCCGCGCCGACGGCACGCCGGTGAACGCCGTTCGAGGCCTGCTCGACATGATCGCGCGGCTCACCACCGACTACGGTGCGACGCACCTCGTTGCTTGCTGGGACGACGATTGGCGTCCTCAGTGGCGCGTAGACCTCATTCCTACCTACAAGTCGCACCGAGTCGCAGAGGTGATTGAGGGATCCCCCGACGTGGAGATCGTGCCGGACGCGCTCCAGGCGCAGATTCCGATGATCCGCCGGGTGCTCGAGCTCGCCGGCATCGCCGTCGTGGGGGCCGCCGAACATGAGGCCGACGACGTCGTCGGCACCTACGCCAGCCACGCCGAGTTTCCGGTCGATGTGGTGACGGGCGATCGCGATCTCTTCCAAGTCGTCGACGACGCCCGTCAGGTACGGGTGATCTACACCGCGCGCGGCATGAGAAACCTCGAGATCATGACCGACGCGGTCGTCGTCGGCAAGTACCGCGTGCTGCCCGAGCAGTACGCCGACTATGCAACGCTCCGCGGCGACGCCTCGGACGGGCTACCGGGCGTCGCCGGCATCGGCGAGAAGACCGCAGCGTCTCTGCTCTTGGAGTACGGAACGCTCGACGGGCTGCTCGCGGCTGCGGCGGACGCGGAAGGCGGTCTGTCCGCATCCGTGCGGTCGAAGCTCGCCGCGGCCACCGACTACCTCACGGTTGCGCCCGCCGTCGTGAACATCGTCCGTGACCTCGAGCTGCCGACGCTCGAGGAGGCGGGCGCGCAGCTGCGCCCTGTCGTCGGCGATTCTCGCGCCGAACTCGAGCGGCTGGCCACCGAATGGAACCTCGGCGGCTCGGTCAAGCGACTCCTCGAGGCGCTCGACCGGAATCACTGACATCGCTGCCCATGGCTCCGTCCGGTTGCAGGGCGCAGCTGTGAATTGGCTGGGTCTTTCCTCGGGGTTGCCCGTCGGCTCTTGCGCGCGGCTGGTTGCCTAAGGCAAGCTGTTGATCACTTGATGAATCGATCAATTGGGGCTTCGTCGCCTCAAGGGGTCCGGCGGCAAGGATGCCGTCGGACCCTTTCGCGGCGGGGTCGCCGCCCGGGCAGGAGCCCGCAGAACGGGAGGACACCTATGGCCGGTTTGTTTGAACTGTTCATTGACGCACAATCGCACGTCAGATTCCGGCTCACAGCACCCGATGGAACGGTCATGGCTGTGTCCAAGGCCTTTGACGACAAGCCGGCGGCTGTTGCCGGCATAGCCGCGGTGCGAGAGTACGCCGGCATGGGACACATCGCCGACCTTTGCCCGGGCAGCCGGTCGAAACCTGCGGCAGGGCGTTCGGCGCCGGCGCGGGAGCAGGAATCCCGGCCGTTACCGGCAGGCGAGCTCCGCACCCTTGGCCGGGCACTCCGCCGGGCCGCAGCCGGACCCCGGCGGAGCGGTGCAGCCTGAGGGCAGGACCAGTCGTCGCATGCCCGACCGCCCATGCCCGGGGTCGAGGATGCTAAATGGTGCCTTCAGGCGGCGTGAAGTTCTCCGTGCTGCGAACAGCCGGGGTCGGTCGGCCTGGCCTGCCTGGGCGTGTACCGCCAGTCCGGGCATGTGCAGCCAGGTGTTCTGTTAGCGGGGCGTTGCCATGCACTCTTGGCTCCCAGCGCAACCACTTCTGACATCGCGGCTCTTTTCTTCCGGTGATGGCTAAGCGAGTGCACGCCATCGGGAGCGTCAGCATATTAGAGACAGACCAGTCTGTCTATGATCCAGCTGCGCCGGCGCTGGGCCGTTCGAATATTACGAAGCCCCGGAGCAAAAGTGTCCGGCGCAACGCTCAAGCAGGCAGACGACGGCGGGAGGTCCCGCCGTCGTCCAGGCTTCGGCTACCGTGGAATGCGCGTCACCGCCACTCGACTGCATTATGCGCTCGCCTGCGGCGATTCAGGTCACACACATTGCCACTCGTGGCGGGGGAACGGGGTACCAATGCGCAGCTTCACGTCCGTAGAACACCGTATCGATGAACGTGCACATCGATACCTGGATGATGCCCCCGCCAGCGGCATCCGTTCCAGGCTCATCGAGTTTGCGGTCTTCGGCCTCAAGCAGGCCTGGGCGTGCATCTTTGGCGCGGCGCTCCTCGCAGTCATCCTGGCGGGGCGCCTTTGGTATCCGGACGAGGCCGCACTTGCCAGGAACGATTTCCTGACCCTCGCCGCCGTCGTCATCCAGATTCTGATGGTCGTTACGCGGCTGGAGACCGTACGGGAGCTTAGGGTGATCGTTCTCTTTCACCTGGTCGGAACGGTCATGGAGCTGTTCAAGACCGACGTCGGGTCGTGGACGTATGAGGCCGAGGGATTTCTGCGTATCGGAGCGGTCCCGCTGTTCAGCGGCTTCATGTACGCCGCCGTCGGTTCCTACATGGTGCGTGTCTACAGGCTCTTCGACCTGCGCTTCGCGCGGTATCCGCGGCGGTGGGTCACCGCGATCGTGGCGGCCGCGATATACCTGAACTTCTTTACGCACCACTACATCTTCGATGTCCGCTGGGTCCTGCTGGCCGCCGTCGTTGTCATCTTCGGACGGTGCGTCATGCACTTCCGCGTGTTCCGCAGGAAGTTCCGGATGCCCCTGGTCGCCGCTTTTCTGCTCGTGGCACTGTTCATTTGGATAGCCGAGAACATCGCCACCTGGTCCGGCGCGTGGCTGTACCCGAGCCAGCTGAACGGTTGGCACATGGTCTCGCTCGACAAGCTGGGCGCATGGTTCCTGCTGATGATCATCTCGGTGGTGCTCGTGGCGTGGGTCTACAAGCCGGAGCCACCCGAGCAGTCTGAGGAGGACACTGGCACAGCCGCCGTCCCGGCGGTCACCGCGGAACGTTAGAGGACGACGGCGGTACTTCCGTTAGAGGCTACCCTTGCCGACTGCTATGGCAGCCGCGATGGTCGCAGCAGGGTGGGGACGCCGGCACTCCCCGGGTCCAGCGGCACAGGGCTGATCAGCACAGCCGGCCCGCGTAGCAGAGTGCCGTCGGAGAGCGGCTGGCAGCGCACGCCTCCCCTCCCGCGCATGGCCTTGTGGGCGCCCGGAGCGAGCATCTGATCCATCCAGGCACAAGGGTGGGCCGGCCGCCCGGCTCTGAACCGCACCAGTTCCCCGCGCGATTCCAGCGCGAACTCCCCGCCCAGCAGCGGAGCCAAGTGGGCACCTCTGAGGACAACATTGCGCCGTGTCAGCAGCGGGTCAAAGCGCTCGGCCCCCAGCTCCGCGGCGATGGCTTCGAGAGCCTCGACGGCGAACACGGTGACGGCGGCATCCATATGCGCGGCCTTGCCGAAGAACCGGTCACCCACGATGCCCTTGCCCGTCACCAGCTCGACTTGGTCGGCATCGGTGGTGGGGACGTCGGCCGCACCCTCGCGTGCGCGGCCGAAGTAGGCGTGTGCCGGCGACACGAGCAGATGCAGGATCTCCACGTCGTATCTGTAGCTTGCCGTCATGCCATCAAACTACCTGCCACGCACGGCCAGCGCACCCGTTCAGCGTCTGGCGGGTAACGGCATGCCATGACCACCGACGCAGACGAACAGGACCGGGCGGAGATCCTGAAGAATTACCGGGCCCAGCTGCGCGCCGGGCAGTTCGACTACCGATGGCTCGCCTCGCGCTCCGAAGCCACCACCTGGTAGCTCCGGAACCCCAACACCGGTGACTCCTGCCTTGCGGAGCGATGGTTTCGTTCGACGGAGCGGCCCCAGACGGCGCCGGTGAGTATGAGTGCGATGCCGCAGCACCCCGCGATCCCTACGCTGTCGTGGGCGATGGTGATTCCGATGATGGCTGCCCAGACGGGTTCCGTGCCGAGGAGGAGGCTGACCCGTGAGGGGGACGTGCGTCTGACTGCCCAGATCTGAACGAAGAATGCGAACACAGTGCAGACGAGAACCAAGTATAGGAACATCGTTTCCCGCCATGGATCCAGCCGGGAGAGGTAGCGCGGGATAGATTCTCCGTAGACCAACGATCCGGCCGTAAAAAGCAGGGCGCAGGTGCCCAGCTGCACGGCGGTGACGTGCAGGGAGTCCACGGTTTGTCCTCCGGTGAGCTTCTGCATGGAGACCACGTGCATGGCGCGCACCACTGCGGCGCCCAGCACGAGCAGATCTCCCGGACCGGGCGGCTCAAAGGTGCCGTTGCCGGCCAGAAGAACGACTCCGGCCACGGCAACTGCGGCTGACGCGAAGAACCTGCCTGGCAACCGCCGGCGGGACACGACGGACTCCAACGCCGGGGTGAACACCATGGTCAGGCTGATGATAAGCCCGGCGTTCGTCGCCGAAGTATGGGCGATCCCGAAGGTCTCGAGAGTAAAAACGGCTGCGAGCAGCACCCCCATGGGCACGCCCGCGACCAGTTCCCCACGGGTCGGGCGGTTTTGCCGGAGAGCCATGACCGCGGCCATGATCCCGGCAGCGAACAGCATACGCAACGCGAGGAGGGCAATCACGGTGTCCGTGGAGACCAATTCCTTGGCCACGAGATAGGTCGACCCCCAGGACGCAGCCACCAAAAGCAGCAGAAGGTCGACCCGGAACCGCGCAGGGAAAGTAAGCATCAGCCCATCGTGCCCGCGTCTAACCATTAGTACTAGAGGGAGATTTTGGCGGGTATGCATTAGTTTGGACTAATGGAATTGGGTCAGCTTCGGGCTCTGAGGGAGCTGGGTGACCGCGGAAGCATCGCCGCGGCCGCCGCAGCCTTGCGTGTCACCCCGTCGTCAGTGTCCCAGCAGATCAGCGCTTTGCAACGCCGTTCGCCTGCTCCGCTGACTTTCAAGGACGGACGACGGACTGCCCTGACCGATGCCGGACGGGCCCTTGCCCTGGCCGCCGTCGACGTCGAGGTCGCGCTTGAGCGTGCCGAGCAGGCCGTGGCACAGTTCCAGCGCGAACCGGAAGGGACGGTGGCGGTCGCGGCCTTCCACAGTGCAGCGCTGGCCTTCTTTGGCCCCCTGATCACCGGGCTGAGCGGCCCGGGCCAGCCCCGGGCGGCCCTCAGCGACTTCGATGTAGCCCAGCAAGACTTCCCCGCTATCACCCAGGACCACGACCTGGTCATTGCCCACCGGCTCACGGGAAGTCCGCCCTGGCCCGGATCGGTGCGCGTGGAACCCCTCCTGTTCGAGCCCTTGGACCTCGTCGTCCGCCGGAACCACCGGCTTGCAGTCAAAGAGTCAGTCGCGCCAGAGGATCTCCGCGGGGAGGACTGGGTGGCCGTGCACCAGGGATTTCCACTCGAGAACGCCATCGAGCAGATCGCCGGCATCGGAGGAGCCGAAGCGCGCATCGTCCACCGGATCAATGAGTTCTTCGTTGCCGCGGCCGTGGTCGCCGCCAGTGACTGCGTGGCGCTGATGCCCCGCTACACCATCGAAATCGCCCACAACCCGGAACTGGTGCTTCGGCCGCTTTCCAACGCTGCGCCCGGCCGGCACATCGACTGCCTCGCCCGGCCCGAAACCCTCGAACGAGCGAACGTGAAAACCGTCCTTGCTCTGCTGCGGGCAGTCGCAAGCCGCCTCGCCCCACCCGCCTAGGGCTGGACTGGGCTGGCCGAGAGAATCCATCTTGTTGGAGAGTGGAGTAACGCCTGCAACTCGGCGCTTCGCTCAGCCTCACTGTCAACGAAACCGCGGCTTCTGCTGCGTTCTACGAGAAGCTTGGCTGGCCGGCCCTGTCGGGGAGCGGCACCCAACGCAAGCGGACGACGGCGGGAGGTCCCGCCGTCGTCCGCTTTCGTTACGCGTGGTACTTAGTTCCCGGCGGTGCCACGTGGGCCTAGTGTCATTAAATACGTCGGCCCGCCACGATGTTCCGGACGTCTCAGTAGGCCCTAACCCGCTGTTCGACAATGAGATGGATGAGGGCAAACACCCCATCCTGGTCGATGGCCTGGAGGGCGGCATCGAGGGCTGCTGGCACGTCCTCGTCACGGGTGACCGTGATTCCGAAGCCGCCGAAAGCCTGGCCCATGAGGCCGAAGTCCGGGTTTTTCAGCTGCGTGCCCGAAACCCGGGACGGGTAATGGCGTTCCTGGTGGGTGCGGATGGTGCCGTATTCCTGGTTGTCCATCACGATGATGAGCGGCGTGGCCCCGTATTGGGCGGCGGTGGCCAGCTCCTGGCCGTTCATCAGGAACTCCCCGTCTCCCGCGATCGTGACCACCCGGCGCCGCGGGCTGGCCAGCGAGGCCGCGATGGCCGACGGGATGGAGTAGCCCATGGAGCCGTTCCTGGCGCTGATCATTGAGGCGTAGCGCCGCGTGGGGAAGTACCGGTGCGCCCAGTTAGTGTGCTCGCCCGCCCCGAAAGTAACCAAGGCGTCCTCGGGGAGCCGCGGAACCAGGTTGGCCATCAGGGTGTCCATCTTTGCCGGCCCGTCGCCCGGCGTGGCCGGGGGCAGATCGGCGAAGGACGTCTGCTCGCTGCGCATCCTGGCAGTCCACGCTTTCCACTCCTCCTTCGGCGGCAAGTCGATCTGAACCAGATCGCGGACGAAGGCGTCCGGTTTTGCCAGGATCTGCCGCGAGACGGGACCGGAGCGGCCGCGCAGCGAAGGGTCTATGGTCACCAGGAAGTTTTGCTTGTTCCAGTCCTGCCTGCAGACAAAACCATCCGTGATGACATCCCCGGGGACTGTCCCGACGAAGACGAGCAGGTCGGTTTCCTGCAGGAGGTCGTATGTGGGGCGGGGTCGGCCGTAGCCGATCGGACCAACGTAGGACGGTGAGTCGAAGGAGACAGTTCCCTGCGTGCGCCATTCCGCGGCGGCCGGGATGTGGTGCTTTTCAAGCCATTCGGTGAGCTGGTCTGCCGCTGCCTGGGTCCAGTCGTTGCCGCCGGTGACAAACAGCGGCTTCTTGGAAAGTGCAAGGGCGCCGGCGAGTGCTTCGGCATCCGTGGTGCTCATGCCGCCTGCAGCCACCGGAATCGTGGGGTGCAGGGCCGGATCCACCTGCTGGCGGATGATGTCTTCCGGCAGGCCCACCACCACCGGGCCCGGCCGTCCGCTCATTGCGGCGAACATGGCTTCCGCGACAATCTCGGACGCCCGTTCGGCATGGTCGAGGACCATCACGCGCTTGGCGCCCGTGTCGAACCAGGCCTTGATATCAAATTCCTGGAATGCCTCGCGGTCCCGGTGGGCGAACGGGATCAGTCCTACGAACAGCAGCATAGGCGTGGAGTCCTGCCACGCGGTGTGCAGGCCAACATGGGCGTTGGCGGCGCCGGGTCCGCGGGTGACCATGGCGACGCCTGGACGCTGGTTCATCTTGCCGTCGGCCTCGGCCATGTAGGCGGCGCCGCCCTCATGGCGGCAGACCACGGTCTCGATGTCAGAACCGTGCAGCCCGTCGAGGACGTCCAGGAAACTCTCGCCGGGAACAACGAAGGTTCGTTCGACGCCGTGGGCCGCGAGGGAGTCAACAATCACGTGCCCGGCGGACTTTAGAGCCTTGCCGCCGTTCAGGTTTTCCCGGACGGTGGCGGGGACGGGCTGTAGGGGGCCTTGGTTGATGGTGTCGCCTTCGGACGGCTGCGTTTCGGTTGCGGTCATGGTTGCTGCGGACTCCGTTGTCATCACTTCTTGTCTTCTTGGTTTGGGTTTACGTGCGGTGGGGGTGAGGGTGCCTGGGAATTTCCGCTGGAGGCAGCGGAACAGAGGGTGGCGCCTAGTCGGTTTCCGGTCCGGTGCAGAAGAAGCAGCCGTCCTCACAGCTGTCCGTCGTCTGGCTTTCCGTCGGCGGCCGGTGCGTCTGGGGGCTCAGGGGATTTTGTGGCTTCATGGCTGGCCCTGCTAGCGGATGGGAGTCCGGTTGGCGATGACGGGGGACATGCCGGTGAAGCCGTCGCGGGCTTCGGCGATTTCGTGGATTTGTTTGCGGCAGGCGTACCAGCCGGCGACCATGAGGGCGCAGGCGACGAGGGTGACCAGGAGGGTGAGGGGGGAGTCGATGAAGAC
>NZ_JBFTJD010000038.1:0-27544 GCF_056395245.1 Arthrobacter sp. 10L430
GCCATGGGCGCACACCACCACCAGTTGGGCAACCTCACCGCCATGGTCGACATCAACGCCCTGCAGGCCGACGGCAAGACGGACACGGTGCTGCGCACCGAACCCGTGACGGAAAAGTGGGAAGCCTTCGGCTGGTACACCCAGCGCGTGGACGGGAACAACATGGCCGACGTCCTGCACGCCTTCGACAACGCAGCAGCCCAGGCCGCCGCCGTCGGACGTCCTTCCGTGATCCTCTGCGACACGAAAGTGGGCCGCGGCGTGCCGCTGCTCGAAGACCGCGAGAAGGCGCACTTCATGCGCATCGAAGAACACGAATGGCAGCTCTGCCGAGAGCAACTGACCGCAGGATACGAAGGAAAGGCCACCCGATGAGCACCGCCGCAGTCAAGACCACCGCAGTGAAGGCCACCGCACCGAAGCTGAAGACCTCGGCCATGATCGCGTCCTTCGCCGATCCCGGCCAAAAGACCGCTTCCGCCCCGTTCGGACACGCGCTGGTCAAGGCCGCACAGGAAAACGATCGGATCGTCGGCCTCACCGCGGACCTGGGCAAGTACACGGACATGCACATCTTCGCCCAGGCCTTCCCGGAACGGTTCTTCCAGATGGGAATGGCCGAACAGCTGCTCTTCGGCGCCGCCGCCGGATTTGCGGAGACCGGCCTGGTGCCGTTCGCCTCCACCTACTCCGTTTTCGCTGCCCGCCGCGCCTACGACTTCCTCTGCCTGGACAGCGCCGAACCGAACCTCAACGTGAACATCGTGGGCGGCCTCCCCGGGCTGACCACCGGCTATGGCCCCAGCCACCAGGCCACCGAGGACATGGCCATCTTCCGCGGCATGCCCAACCTGACCATCGTGGACCCCTGCGACTCAATCGACATAGAACAGGCGGTCCCCCAGCTGGCGGCCAGTGAAGGCCCCACCTACCTGCGCCTGCTTCGCGGCAACGTCCCCACCGTCCTGGACGAATACGGCTACACGTTCGAACTCGGCAAAGCCAAAGTCCTGCGCGGCGGCAATGACGTCGTCTTCGTCTCCAGCGGGCTGATGACCATGCGCGCACTTCAGGCTGCCAAGGCCCTGGCAGCACACAACGTCGATGTCGCCGTCGTCCATGCACCCACCATCAAGCCGTTCGACGCCGCTACGGTCCTGGCCGAACTGAACACGGACCGGCTGGCAGTGACGCTGGAAAACCACAGCGTCATAGGCGGGCTGTTCGAAACAGTCGCTTCCGCGGTCGTCACGGCCGGACTCGGCAAGCGCGTAGTGCCTGTGGCGCTGCCGGACATACGACTGTAAACAGTCGACCCCTGACATTGAGGAACGATGATGGCCGCCGGAGCACCCGCAACCCTGCTGGGACTGCAAAAGAAAAGCCTCCGCGAGCAAGCGCTTTCCGCGCTGCGCACCGCCATCACCAGCGGCGAGCTGGAACCCGGCAAGCACTTGGTGGAAACGGAACTGTCCGACATGCTGCAGATCAGCCGCGGTACCCTCCGCGAGGCCCTGCGCCAGTTGGAGCAGGAAGGTTTGCTGTCCGCCGGCCCGCGGGGACGCCTGTCGGTCCGCCACCTGGATGCCAAGGAAATCCGCGACATCTTCTCCGTACGTGCCGCCCTCGAATCCTTGGCCGCCCGCACGCTGTGCGAACTGCCGGACCGTCAGCACGTCATCGCATCACTGCGTACCGCCATCGAAGTAATGGCGGCCGCGACAAAGGGCACCCTCGAACAGCGCATCGAAACCGACATGGACTTCCACCGCACCCTGTGCCGCCTCACCGGCAACGAGACCCTGCTCCATTCCTGGGAAGCCTTGGAGGGGTCTATCCGGATGTCCATCATGTTCGCCGGCCTGGAAAGGGGTGTTTCGAACATGAGCGTGGACCGGCACCACGACATCGTGGCCGCCATTGAAACCGGCGACGCCTCCCTGGCACGCAAGACCATCCGCGAACACATGGACACCGCGGCCGACAACCTGGTCGCCTAGGGGCGCCGCCACTGCGGGGAGGCGAGTGGATTCGGCTGCCGCCAGCGTCTAGCGTGAGTTCTATGTCCACGTCCGATGCTCTTGCGAAGTCCAGCAGCAACCCATTGCTTGTTCTCGGAAAAATATCCTCCATCCTGGATGCTTTCTCCCTGTCCAAGCCGGTCTTGTCGCTGAGTGACATCCGCGAGCACACGGGGATGCCGACCTCCACTGTCCAGCGGCTTGTCACGAATCTGATGTCCCAGGGATTCCTTGACCGGGAGGACGATGCCTACCGCATCGGAATGCGCATGGCCTTCTGGGCGGCTCCGGCAACTCGCGGAATGGAAGTCATAGACATCCTGAGTCCGCTGCTCAAGACGCTGCGCGACACCACGGGCGAGACTGCGTGTTTCTTCAAGGCAGAGCAGCATTACCGCGTTTGCGTGGCCATGGCAGACACGCGCCATGCGCTTCGGCGCGAGATGCACCTTGGCAAGGTTCTTCCGCTGCACGCGGGCTCCGCCGGACGCGTACTTTTGGCGTGGGATCAGGATCTGATGGACGCCGTCCTGCGGGATCCATTGGAGTCCATCACGGAATCCACAATCACCAGCTCCGAGGATCTGGAAGCCGCGGTTAAGAAGACGCGGGTGGACGGGTTTGCCATAACCGTGGGTGAGCGCGAAGACGGAGCCTCGGGTCTTTCGGCTCCCGTATTCGATTCGGCAGCCGGACTGGTGGGGGCAGTGACCATCAGCGGGCCCACCCTGCGGATGCCGTTGGAGACCTGTGAATCCTGGCTGGAGCCCCTGCTTGCCACAGCAGAGCACATGACGAGACTAATTGGTGGCCGGTTTCCCGGCGAGACCTAACGCCCGCCAGGAAACGCGGGCCCGTCATGCGCTGGCGAGGTAGTTGACCGCATGGGGCGGGGTGCGTCCTTCGGCGATGGCCACCGCGTTCAGCGCGCTGAGGCGGGCCATTTCGCTGCGGACGGGAACCGTGGCGCTGCCGACATGCGGGAGGAGGACCGTGTTCGGCAGCTCAGCCAGGCCGGGAGCCAGCTTCGGTTCGTCCTCGAATACGTCCAGTCCGGCGCCGGCGATGACGCCGTTGCGGAGGGCATCCACGAGGGCCGTCTCGTCTACGATCGGCCCGCGGGCGGTGTTGATCAGGATGGCATCGGGCTTCATGCGCTCCAGCACGTCTGCGTCCACCAGATGCCGGGTCTGAGCGCTGAGCGGGACGTGCAGGGAGAGGAAGTCGCTGCGCTCCACCAGCTCATCCCACGGCGCCTGCCGGACCTTGCCCGCAAACTCGCCGAGTTCCGCCGCGCTGACGGGACGGTCACCCGGAGGCCGGGGCGAGAAGAGCACCTGCATGCCGAACCCCAGCGCGCGCCGGGCCGTGGCGCGGGCAATCCGTCCGAAGCCGGCCAGGCCCAGCACCGCGCCGGAGACGTCGCGGCCCAGCAGGAGCTCCGGTTCCCAGCCCAGGAACTTTCCGTCGCGGACCAGCCGGTCGGCCTCGACCACCCGGCGCGCCGTGCCCAGGATGAGCAGCATGGCGATGTCGGCCGTCGCGTCCGTCAGCACGCCGGGGGTGTTGCCCACCAGGATGCCGTGCCGGGTGGCGGCCTCAACGTCGATGTTGTTGTACCCGACGGCGAAGTTGGACACGCCCCGCAGGCGGGCGCCGGCCAGCAGCGGCGCGTCGATGACATCGCGCAGCTGGGTGAGGACGACGCCGAAATCGCCTGAGGCGCACAGCGCCGCCAAGGCATCGTAGTCAGGCGGGTCGGGCAGAACGGTAACCCGGCCGGCGTCGGACAGCAGTTGGAGTCCGGGTTCCGGAATGGCTGTGGTGACCAGGAAACTGTTGCCCACGCTTAGTTGCCTCCTGAGGTGCAGGGTGTGGGCGTTGTGCTGTCTGACGGGAGGACCCAGTCGAAGGCTGCGGCGTTGGACCGGGCGCCTTGGGCAGCTTTGGAGCGGTTGTGCTCGCCCAGTTCGGCAAGCAGCTTCTCGGAAAGGACCACCAGTTCCCCGAAAATTTCCGTGGTCAGCCATCCTGGCCGGGTGGCGAAGAGGATGTCCTCGCTCGATGTGTTGCCACTGGCGCCCGGGGCAAAGGGGCAGCCGCCCAGGCCGCCGAGCGCGCCATCCACCATGGCGGCGCCGGCCTGGATGGCGGCAAGGGTGTTGGCCACGCCCAGGCCCCAGGTGTCGTGGCCATGATAGACGATCCGCCGGGCCGGGGATTCTTCCCGGACCCGGGCGATCAGCCCCGACACCTGGGCCGGGACTGCCTGCCCGAGGGTGTCGCAGAGAACGATGTCCGTGGTGCCCTCGGCGCGGGGGTCGTTGGCGATGGACAGGACTCGTTCCTCGGGCACCATTCCCTCGAACGGGCAGGTGAATGACGTGGCGATGCAAAGCTGGATCTGCCCGCCAACGGCCTTGGCGTACGCGACCGCCTCAGGCAGGGCAGCGAGGCTTTCCTCCGTGGTGCGGCCGATGTTCGCCTTGTTGTGCGAGTCCGACGCCGACAGGCAGTACTGGAAATTCCGCGCCCCGGCGGCGGCGGCCTTGGCTACATGGCCTGGGGTGGCTACCCAGATCCAGCACTTTTCCAGTTCCCCGGGCGTGAGGGCCTGAACGACTTCCAGCGTGTTGGCCATGGTGGGGACGAGGTCCGGGCGGGCCATGGATCCAAGTTCAATGGCGGGCACGCCCAGGCGCAGCAGTTCCCGGACCGTGTCGACTTTGCGTTCGGTGGGGAGAACTTTTCCGGTGAGCTGGAGCCCGTCCCGCAGGGTCACGTCCCTGAGGATGGTGTTGCCCAGCATTGCAGCAAGGCTGGTTTCGTGGCGGTTCATGGCTGGAGGGCCTCCTCGCGGCCGGAGGCCGCACTGATTTCTGCGGGGTCCATGTTGAGGAGCCCGCTAAGGATTTCTTCGGTGTTTTCGCCCAGGTCAGGGCCGAGGTTCCGGATGGGGAGAGACTGTTCTCCGATGACGGGGACAATGCCGGGGAATCCGACGCCGGGCAGGATTTCGTCCCCGGTGGAAACGTCGAATTTCTGGATCATGTTGCGGGCTGCGTACTGGCTGTCGGTGCTGATATCGGCCGCCGTGTAGATGGGGCCGGCAGGCACGCCGGCGGCATCGAGCGCTGCGAGTGCGTCGGCAGCGTCCAGCTCCCCCGCCCATGTCCCGATGGCCTGGTCCAGTTCTTCGCGCCGCGCCCAGCGCCCGGCGTTGGTCTGCAACGACGGATCCGTGGCCAGATCAGGACGTCCGATGGTGTGCATGTACCGCTGGTAAATCGAGTCTCCGTTGCCGGCCACGACGATGCTTGCGCCGTCCCCGCAGAGGTACGCGTTGGAAGGGGCTATCCCTTCCATCCGGCCGCCGACACGCTGCCGGTCCACGCCGTACGCCTGGTAGTCCGGAATGAGCGATTCCATCATGGAGAACATGGCTTCGTTGAGCGCGACGTCGATGACGCGCTCGGTGAGCGGCGCAGCGCCGGCCGCGTCCCGGCGTCGTGCCTCCCTTTGGTACAGGCTCATCATGGAGCCGAAGGCTGCGTAGAGTCCCGCGATTGAGTCTCCGATGGAGACGCCCACCCGGACCGGTGCGCGGTCCGGGTCGCCCACCAGGTTGCGGAAGCCTCCGTACGCTTCGGCAACGGCGGCAAAGCCGGGCCGCGCGGACAGCGGGCCCGTCTGCCCGAAGGCCGAGATACGGGTGATGATCAGGTCCGGGTTGGCTTCGTTGAGGACTTCGGGGCCAAGGCCCCACTTCTCGAGCGTGCCTGGCCGGAAGTTTTCCAGCAGGATGTCCGACTTTGCAACGAGCGCCAGCACGGCCTGTTTGCCTGCTTCGGTTCGGAGGTCCAGCACCACGGACTTCTTGTTCCGGTTGATCGTCCGATACAGCATGGAAGTGTCACCCCTGTGCAGGCGCCAGTTGCGCAGCTCGTCGCCGGTTCCGGGCCGCTCGACCTTGATCACTTCGGCACCGAAGTCGGCAAGGAGCCTGCCTGCAGTGGGCGCTGCTATGTAGTTGCCGAGCTCAAGAACCCGGACTCCCTCCAGGGGTGCTATGCGTGTCTGTGTCATGTCGTTCTTCTTTCGTGCAGGTTCTTACCGGGGACGTGCGCCCGGTCAGAAGAGCAGGCTCATGGGCATGATCAGCAGGATGGCGACGACGGAGGCCACCGACACCCCGACGGTCACCGACTTCAGCGCACCCCGCACGCTCTGCCCCAGCAGTGACTGCAGGAGCCAGAAGGTGTTGCTGGTGACGTGGACCATGAACAGAGATCCAGCGCCGGCCGACAGGGCGAGGAGGACAGGATCCAGTCCGATGGCAGGAGCAATCGGAGCCAGCAACCCGGCTGCGGTGATGGCGGACAGCGTGACGGAGCCGACGGCGATGTGCAGCACCGCCGCGATGGCCCAGACGACGAGGAGCGGGGCGACGGTGCTCGCCGAGAAGAAGCCGCCCAGGATGTGACCGAGGCCGGCAGCGGCGACTGTTGCAGCCAGTGACCCTCCTACGCCGGTGAGGATCAAGATCTGTCCGCTTTCCTTGAAGCCGACGGTGATGGCCTGCTCGACCCGTTGCTGGCCGATGGCGGAACGGGTGACGAGGCAGGTGCCGATCAGGCCGATAAGCAGGGCAATGACCGGCTCGCCGAGGAGCTGAAGCCAGGGCAGGTCGAGCTTGAGAATCTGCAGAATAGCGCCGGCTCCGATAAGGAGCAGTGAGGTCAGGAGCGGGGCGAAGAGCAGGATGAGAGGCGCCTGCTTTTCTTCGCGTTCCGCCACTGCAACGGCCGCGCCGGCCAGTCGGGCACCAGGACCGCCGGAGCCGGGGGTGCGTCCGCCAGGTGACGCTGAAGCGGAAGCCTTGGTGCCGCCGTCGTACGCTTCCTCTTCACCTTCCTGGTCTTCCTCCTCCACGAAGGTGTGGTCCTCATCCTTCGCTTCGTTCCAGAAACCGCGGCGGAAGAGGAACGTCATGATGGCAATGGAAATGATGATGGTCGGGATGACCAGGAGCAGGCCGAAGAGCAGCATTTTTCCGAGCGGCACATTTAGCAGGCCGGCAAGGGCCAGGGAGGCGACGCCGGGAACCGTGAAGACGATGCCGCATTCGAGGGCGATGGCCATGGCGGTTGCCATCCGGGCGGTGCCGAGTTTGCCGATCTTCGGTGCCAGCTTGCGTGCCAAGGGAGCGGAGATGACGAGGAGCACGTCCAGGAAAATGGATTGCAGGACCGTTCCGATGGCGAGGCCCATGGTGTAGGGCAGGCGCTTGGGGCCGAACGTATTCAGCAAGTGCTCCACGAGGCGCCGGATCGCGCCGCTCTGGTTGAGGATGGAGCCCATCAGCACACCGAAGGCGATGAGCAAGCCCACATCCACCATGATGTCACCGAAACCGGACGTGATGGTCTTGACTGTTTTTTCGACGCCGAGGCCGGCGGCGAGGCCCAGGTACACCGAGCCGATGACCAGGGCGATGACGGGATTGACTCTGAAACGGACGATCAGCACGACGGCGGCTAAAACCGCCACTGCCGTATTGATCAGTACAGCTATGTCTGACATGGGGAATCCGATCGTTAGGCCTTCCACATTGAAGGCTTGGGAGCAGATGGGCGCCGTGAGGAGGGCCACATCACTAAACCCATATTATGGGATTAAACTCATATTGCAAGGCGTTTCGGAAGGAGACTTCGTCTGTGACGTTCGGTTGGCGACCCATCGAGCCCGCGCGGACCGGCCGCCTACCTCCCGACGACGGCGTCCGCGGGCAATTGTGGAGAGGGCTTCTGCTTCTGGACTATGCCCTCGCTAATCAGCTGGTTGGCCCCGCTTTTCTACTAGGCTGAACCTCACACGTGACGGACAGGAGGCTGAAATGGCCGAGACTGCGATGGCCGAGGTGATGGCCGAGTTGGCCGCGCTCGAGGACCCGAGGACCCGCGAGGTGAACGAGAGACACGGTGACGATCACGGTGTGAACCTCAGCAAACTGCGCACGCTCGCGAAGCGGCTGAAGACGCAGCAGGATCTGGCGCGCCAACTCTGGGAGACGGGTGACACTGCAGCGAAACTGCTGGCGATCCTGATCTGCCGGCCGAAGGCGTTCGAGCGTGACGAGTTGGACCTCATGTTGCGCGCGGCACGCACTCCCAAGGTGCACGACTGGCTCGTGAACTACGTGGTGAAGAAGAACCCGCACTCAGAAGAGCTGCGCCTGGCCTGGTTCGCCGATGTGGATCCCGTGGCCGCGAGTGCCGGCTGGGCGCTGACCGCCGAACGCGTGGCGAAAATGCCCGATGGCCTGGACCTCGCTGGACTGCTCGATGTCATCGAGGCGGAGATGAGAGACGCGCCGGCTCGCCTGCAGTGGGCGATGAACCACTGCCTGGCTCAGATCGGGATCGAGCACGCCGAGTACCGCGCCCGTGCAATCGACATCGGTGAGCGCCTGGAGGTGCTCAAGGATTACCCGACTCCCCCGGGCTGCACGTCCCCGTTCGCGCCCATCTGGATCACCGAGATGGTGCGACGACTGCACGTTCGGTAGGAAGGTTCGCGCTCACGCCTGGGCCGCTGCCGGCCCTGGCGCAGCGGAAAATCAAGGGTTCTAGTGGCCGCCTGACGGCAAGGGATATTTCCCCCTTGAAACGCCCGTGTGTGCTCGGGCCCTGCACGACACTAAGGCTGTTTAAATTCGATCTGGCCCAGATCGTTGGTGAGCACGAGGGCCCGCTCGGTGAGGGAGTACGTCAGGGGCGACTTCAGGAAGCTGACCGTCCACCGCCGGATGTCCCCCGTGGTGCCGGAGCACCCATTGGCTGTTTCAGCCAGCCGTTCCGGGTCAGTAGTGAGCGTGCGGGCAGCTACTGCCGAGGGTACGTTCAGCGTGCCGCAAGGCATCCGGACCGTCATGGTCAGCGTTCCGTTCACTCGGCTGAAGCTCATGCGAAGAGGATTCGTGGCGAGCCAGGTCAGGTCGTGGCGGTAGTCGGTGCCTGCCGTCGAAGTAAAGTTCTTGCACTCGAAAGGATCACGGTTCACGCTCTCGCGGTACTTGGCGTCGCTGCAAGCAAAGGGGCTCGCCGTCGAGGTAACGGGACCGGGACCGGCCTGACGCGCAGCAAGGCCACCGCATCCCGTGAGCGCCAAAACACCGATCAAAACAAAGGACGGCAGCGGCCGGCGCTTCATGGCAACCCCTTCGACGCTTTCCAACTAGGACTCTCACCCCGGTTCACATCTCCACCCAACCGGGAAGGACCGGGCCAGGCCACGAATACTGTGGCCGTAAGGCTGGGCCACCGACAAAGCCAAAGGGCAACAGCCCCAATGGATTTGGCGCCGCTGCTCTAGAGGGCTGAGCGAGCCTCGGTGACGGTAAGCAGCTTTCCGCCGAGCCCGCCGTTCTGGTGCAGGTCGCCTAGCATTAGTTCGATGCGGCCGGCTGCTTCGATTCCCCCGATTTTCACGGGATCGAAGCCGGAGGCGCTGATTAGCCGCTCGGCCGTTTCGGCCGCCGTGTCATCATCGGTTGCGTAAAACAGAACTGCCCGGCCGGATGGCCGGTTGGCCGCTGACCCCAGGGCGTCGGCCCCCAATGTGCCGAAGGCCTTCACGAGGTGAGCGCCGGCCGGAAGCAGGCCGGCGACAACAGAGGCTGCCGATTGGCCGGCGGGCAGCGTGTTGGTATAGCCACCGTGGTCGTCCGGCTCTATCGGGTTGGACGGGTCGATGACCACCTTGCCGGCCAGTGCCTGCGATAGCTGGGAAATAAGTTCCTTCTCCGTGTCCAGCCACACGGCAAAAAGGACAGCGTCGGCCTCCGACACGGCGTCGGCAACGGTCGCCGAACTCGCCAGCTCTCCCAGTTCGTCTGCCAGGGCGTCAGCAGCAGATTGGTCGCGGGCTGCAACTATGACCGGCTCACCGCCATGAACAAGGTTGCGGGCGACCCGGGAACCGATGTTGCCGATGCCGATGATTGCAGTTGTCATCTCAACCTCCAGATTATGGGTGATGGCTGTAACACTATGGCCGCAGGGACGGGCCGTAAACGGGGTCAGGCGCCTCTTTCAGATCCGGTTGACGTCATCAATGGATCGCATATTCACGGCCTGCCCCGCCCACTACGGATCGTCCGGGCTACAGGCCTGGGAAATTTGAGCGAAGGAGTGCCGGTACCAAAGCCCCGGGTTCAGAAGGCTTTCAGTACGTCTTCGTCGCCGGCCCGGTCATACGCCGAACGCAGTGCGCCGAACGCAGTGCGAGCGGAAAATGGCGAAGCAGCCGCTGAGCCCCCGCGGCGGGGCAAGCAAGGCTGCTTCGCCTTTAAGTCAACACTTGTCGTCCGGATCAGGCACCAGTGGCGAATACCTGTCTTTGTGGATGCCTGGCTACTCATCTGCGCAGATGACATCTCCCACGGATGGGCAAGGCGCCTGACCAGTGGCCGCCGCCGCTTACGCAAATTACCGGGCATGAGCCTGCAAGTCGGGGCGCCGCTGTCAGCGGGTCAGCGCGTTTTTCTGGCGGGAGTTGATCGTTGACATCTGTCTGCAGGTGGAGCAGGTGATGCGGTAGGACCTGGACGTGGTGAAGACGGGTATGAAGAACAGCGTGAATTTGGTGGCGCGTTCTTCGAGGTGGTGGTGGACGGAGAGCCCGCAGGACTGGCAGGTGGCAACCCGGCCCGGCAAGGAGCGCAGGACGGTTTTGAGACCAAAGAGCAGAAGCATTGTTTGTACCTTTCAAACATCATCGTCACCGTTCACGCGGTGGTTGGGTGGCCGGGCGTCGGGAGGTGCGCTGTCAGGCCGGAGAGCAGGATGCTGAGGCCCTGGTCCAGTTCGGCCGCCCCGTCGTAGTCCGCGAGCACCGGACCCAGGGCGCGGAGGCGGGGGAATTCCTTCGCCGGCAGGCGGTGCAGGCCCAGGCGCAGGAGCGCTTCGTTTTCTTCGGGATCGACGATGAATTCCTGCAGTTCATTGAGGATGTGGCCGTACAGGAACCCGTAGTAGGCCCGGTAGACGTGCAATGCGTCGGCAGGGGCGAACCCGGCGTCGATCAGCAACGACAGGATCTGCTCAAGCGGGCGCAGCGTCCCCAGCGGGCGCAGGCCCAGGGGCGTGGACAGCGGCCGGGTCACGAGCAACGGCACGACGTTCGGATGCCGCAGCGCCAGGAGGCGCAGGTCATGGGCGATCTGCCGGAGCTGTGCCTGCCAGTCCGGGCGGTCCGGGAAGATGGAAAGCTCCTTCAGGACAAGCTCCGTCACCCCATCCAGCAGCGCGGCACGATTGGCGGCGTAGCGGTACAGGCTCATCGGGTCCCGGCCAAGGTCCTGCCCCAGCCGGCGCATGGTGAGCGCGTCGAGTCCTTCCGCGTCCACCAGTGCCAGTGCGGTGGAGAGCACGAGGTCCCGGCTCAGCCTGGGCTTCTCCCCGGCAGGCTTCCCGCCGGCAGGCTTCCCGGCGGCAGGTTTCTGCCCGGCGGCTTTCTCCCAGGCAGGGGAACCGTCGATCGGAGTGTTTGAGGGCGGCACGGGTTTCCATCCTGATCTGGTCGGATAATCGCTGGCTTTATACGAGGCAAGAAGCTTGCTTCCTGCCTGGTCTACGGGTAAAGTCTACATCGTAGACAAGTGCTAATACAGGTCCTACGAAGCGGACTCCAGCGCACGGCCCACCGGCCGTTCACTCCGCGTCAGATGCCCGTGACTGCGCACCACGCACAGCCCGTCCGTACCGCAGAGTTCCAAAGAACCGGGCGACCGCCTCAGTGCCGTGTGCACGCACTGAGGTTCAGCTGCTATAGCCACATGGCGGCACACAGCGCACCCCGCCGAAAAGGGCCACCCCCATGGCAACGTCCCAGTTCGACCAATTCCTTGCAGAAGCCACCATCACCACCGACGACCGGTCCGAGGCCGCCCTCGGACGGGACTGCCTCTACGGCCTGTACACCAGCTGGTGTTTCCTCAACCAGTGCGTGCCGCGGCCGGAGAGCGAGTTCTGGGCCGCGATGCGCAAGAGGCGCGTCCGTCCCGGCCACAGCGGCCTCCGCATGAGGGGCCCGGCCGCCGCCGACTACATCCTGGCCAGCTACCCCGGCCTGGTCTGAGCCCTTGAGCACCACCGCCAACACCTACCTCCCCCGGGACGCCCACCAGCCCCGCGGGAGCCGCCCCTGGTGCGCCACCTGCGACACCGACCTGCACCTCGCCGTGGACTCCATCACCGTCATGGACCGCCGCAGGGAAACCCTCGCCGTGGCCTTCAACTGCGCCAACTGCGGCGGCTCCCGCGTCCTGTCCACCACCGCACACTTCGTCGCCGCAATCCTGGCCCGGTCAACCAACACCGATGACGTCGTGCACCTGGGTGCCCAGTACATCCACTGCGGGGAACCCATGTCCCCCACCGATCCGGACCTGAGAAATTCCCACACACCACTCTCAACCCAGCCCCGGCCAGCAGACTTCCTCGGGGCCTACCTCCGGACCCGCGTACTGCGCTGCCGGTGCGGCTTCCAAATGGAAATACCGCACTAGGCCCAGCCACCGGGACCCCAGCGCCGCCGCCTGCGCAGACCATTCTTCCGGTCTCTGCGAGACAACATTCAGGAGCGAGTGGGGCCCAAAGCCTTGTGTATTAGTAAGTATGCTGACTAACCTTGGGTATCGGGAATTGCACGGCATTGTTCACATCGAAAGGACACGACGTCATGGGAATTCTAGGATTTCTTCTGCTGGGCCTCATCGCAGGAGCAATAGCCAAAGCCATCCTGCCCGGCAGACAGGGCGGCGGATGGATACTCACCCTCATTTTGGGAGTTGTCGGGGCAATACTCGGCGGATGGATCGGTTCCCTGATCTTCGGCGGCGGTCTGGCCGACTTCTTCGACCTCAGGACCTGGCTGCTGTCAATACTCGGAGCCGTCATCGTGCTGCTCATCTACGGAGCCGTCGCCGGCCGGAGAAGCCGCGTCTGAAGCACGGCCGGCCAACGTGGCCGGTTCGGACCGGAGAAGCGTCCAGCCCCTTCCGCGGACTGTAAGGAAGCTGATGGATTCCACGGTCCACCGGCCTCAGACTGGGTGCATGGACGACACGGAAAAGCACGACACGATCGCAAAAGTCACTGACCGGCTCGCCGCACGCTATCCGGACGCACCCCGGCCCCTGGTCACCCAGCTCGTCACGGAAGAATACGAAACACTGGATGCCGGTAGGATCCGGACCTACATCCCGACCCTGGTCGAGCGCGGTGCCAGAAACAAACTCGACCGCGAGTTCTCCGCTCAGGCCACGGAAATCTGAGATCCCCGCGAGACCACGACCTGAGACCCTCCGGCACGAAACCTCCTGCATGGCCGCGCCGGGCAAAGCGCTTTGTCACAGCGACCCAGTCGGGCACAGCAAGTTCCGTCCCCCCTCCGCCCCCATCCCGGCACCGCTAAAGAAGGACACCGCAGCAATCGGGCCCGTCTGCGTGCCGGCGCGGCTCATCACCGAACGTTGCAGGGGCGGTTCGCTTGCACCAGCGCCACTGACCAGGCCAGAGATGACACTGCAGGAGTCCGGCCCGTCGATCTCCCCAAGGTTTACTGGCTATCTCTAGGGTCCTCGCAGCAGACTCTCAGTATCTGGTCGGGAGGCGCACCCCATGAACTGACCGACCAAGCCGCCGGACCCTGTCCCCATCAATCAATGTTGGGCCCGGCGGCACCATCTCGCTGTAGCTCGCGGGTGAGGCTTCTGGCGGCTGGCGCTACTTCGTAGCCGGAGCGTTCAAGGTCCGGCTACTTGACCTGCGGCAAGAGCGGCTAGTCAGTCCGCTTCTACGTGTTTTGTGAGTTTGGGTGGCAAACGAAAGCGGTGCCCGCGCCATCCCGGTGCAGCCCCTGAGGCAGACCAAGTCGCGGATCAGGCGTTAGCCTTCCGCTTCACCCAGCCCCACACGCCCGTAGCGACAAACAAGATGAGGGCGATGATGGCCAGCCAAATCAGGCCCTTCACAGCAAAGCCAACGATTGAAAGAACAAGCCAGATGACCAGAAGTGCAATTATTAGTCCCATACCGGCATCCTACGCCCCCGGCAAATGCGGCCCAGGAGCTTGCACTGATTGGCACCAGAAGCGTCGCTCTGCTCCCCGCTGGACCCCCGTGGATCTGAACATTGTTGTGGCCTGTAGGCTCAAGGAGCGCAC
This sequence comes from Arthrobacter sp. 10L430, assembly GCF_056395245.1. Taxonomy (NCBI): domain Bacteria; kingdom Bacillati; phylum Actinomycetota; class Actinomycetes; order Micrococcales; family Micrococcaceae; genus Arthrobacter; species Arthrobacter sp. 10L430. The sequence goes on from NZ_JBFTJD010000038.1 coordinate 14,251, forward strand.
CGGATATCTTGCCGGTCAAGCGTGTATTGGGGGAAAGAGTCGTGAAATTTGTCAAGGTGTCGGCGGCCGCTGCGGTCGGCGCTCTCCTACTGCTCGGTGCTGCGCCGGTCGGGGCCGATGAAGGCTCGGTCATTGATGTCGGTGGCGTTCCCCTAGGTGTTGCCACGGACTCCGCTGGCACGGTTTATGTATCGAACTACGGACTTCCTGGCGGCATCCAGGTACTTCGACCAGGTGCACGGGAACCCTCGCGGACTATTAGCACTGGCCGTTATCCATCCTCGCTTGCGGCAGCTCCGGACGGAACCCTCTATGTCCTGCAGGGCGGCCCGGGCGGAATGGAGATCGGCGTCATAGCCAAGGACGCGGATGCCGTAACGAAGACCATCCCCGTTTCGCCCGGAGAGCATCGGTTGACTGTTGGGCCCGACGGTTCGCTCTATGTCGTAAACCCGTCGGAGCGCACCTTGTCCGTAATCCTCCCGCAGGGCACTTCAGTGGACCGGAACATCCCTGTTGGCTCCGGCGCCAGCCAGGTGGCCGTGGCGGAGGACGGGACGGCGTTCGTCACGAACCAGTACGCAGGCACCGTTTCTGTCATCCCGCCCGGCGCGGTACGCGCCGCCAGCACTATCGACGTCGGCGCTACCGCTAACCCGCATGGAATAGCCACCGGGCCGGACGGCACTCTCTACGTCGTGACCATCAAGCGCGACGAAGTCGCGGTGATCGAACCAGGCGCCACAACTGTGGCCCGCAGTGTCTGGGTAGGCCACGGGCCACAGGAGGTCGCAGTAGCTCCTGACGGCACCGCATACGTCACGAACAGTGCGGACCAGACCCTGTCGATCATTCCACCTGGAGCTGCAGAAGCAACGCGTACTGTCGCGACGGGCAAGGATCCAGGACGCCTAGCGGTGACGCCGGACGGGACCGTCGTCGTCGCGAACCGGGCCAGTGCCGCCCTGACGGTCCTGGCGCCGGCCGCCACCGGGTCTGATGCGGCGTCACCAACCGCCGTTCCTTCACCGCCAGCCTCCGCTCAGGCCGCCGGCGCTCCCGAGGGCCAGGGTTCTCCATGGCTGGCTGCTGCGTTCGGCGCTGCTGGGTTGGTCCTGGCCGGTACCCTGGCTACTTTTTGGCGCCGCCAACGGTCCTGACACTTTCGGGACCCGTTTTGGCGGGATCCGCGACGCTTCCCCACCCCATAAATGTCATCCTGCGGACACTGTGCAGAAACCTTCGCAGCGCAGACTGGGCGGGTAGGGAGAGGATGCATCATGAGAACCAACGGCGAACGCGTTGCCTGCGTATGCGAACAGTTGACTCCCCGCGTGGCAATTGAAGACGTGAATCCTGGCGACACAATCGAAGCCGGACGAGACGGACACGTGCGTCATCGGGGAACAGTAACGGACGTCGCACCGCACCTCGGCCTCCTGTGGATCATGGACTTCCTGACGGGTGGACGCCGGCTAGTGGACACCGCCGAACTGACCATCAGCCACGCACCGTCAACGACTCTTGCAGAGAGCACGGACACGGAGGCGCCCGCGGCCTGAGGTCGTGAGGCGGCCTGACGGCATGGGTGTCGATGTAACTTTCCGCCATTACGCCCCGTATTGGCGGCTACCTGTTCCCGCTCGGCAGGCGCGGACGATGAGTGTGAACCTCGCTCGAAGGGATGTTCAACATGTCGGACATTCAAAAGCCGGATGCAGCAGATCGGCCGCAGGAAGACCGGACGGCATCCTCCAAAAAGGGCCCGCGCCAACATGGGATCCCCAACAGCGCGACGACTCCGGAAATTGAGTCAACAACATCCTTCCTCATGGAGCAGCTCGCCGAGCTGCTGGCCCATGACCCGGGTGTGCGTTCAGGAACGCAGGATGCTGCCCGCAAAATGAGGGCGGCTGCCCGTTGCTCCCGGTCCATCCTGGAAATCCACCGCAAATGCTTCCGCAAGTCCGCCGTCAAGCGTCTCCGGGCCGAGCTAAAGTGGCTAGCCAAGTCCGTGGGTCCGCTGCGGCGCGCCACCGTCGGCGACGAGCAGGCCCGCGTGCCTGCCCAACAACTGCCCATGCTGAACATGCTCGGCTTAGGTTTTGCATCGGTCGAAAACGAACCGGGAAACGCATACGAGAACGCCTACAAGAGTGCACTCGCTGCCCTCGAATCCGACCGCTACTTCCACTTGATTTCGGAACTTCAGTCGTTCTGCGCCGACCCGCCTGCGAAAGTGAATCCAGCCGCGCACCACCGCGTGAACGGCTGATCCATCCTTCGCCAAGGTACAGACTTGTAAAAGCTACAGCAGGCCAAACTCAGAACGCGGCCGGGCACCTCAGGCCCGGTAGAAGCCAGGCCGCCGCACCCCGCCGTCGGCCTTCCGGAACACCGTTAATCCGTCATCGTGACAAAACATTGTCCGGCCCATTCCGTCGTTCTGGACGATCCAGAAGACGCTGCCGTCCAGGGCGGTCATGTCGACGCGGCCCGAGGCTACTCTTTCGGCACCGCGGTGGATGGCCACCTCGTCTCCCCGGGAAAGCCTGGCCCAGTTTGGGACCGGCTCCGGCGCAAGGGGCGCGGTGTGGATCGGGGCCGCGGCGCGGCTGGTTTTATGCGAGTACAACAGAGTGGACATGGGTTTCCTCAGATAAGAGACACGGGTACAGCTGAGGCGGGCCGAAACCCCGCTTGGGTGACGGCCCGCCTCGTGGTGAAGCTAGAACTGGGCCGCGTCCGCCTTAACGGCGAGGACCGGACGGTCCGCCTGCATCAGGATCCGCTGGGCGTGGCTGCCCAGGATGAACTTGCCAACCTGGGTCCTGTGCCGTAGCCCGATGACAATCAGCGACGCATTGGCCTCCCGCGCCACATCGAGGAACTCGTCCGCGAGGTCGTGCTGATACGGCGGCTGGATGACGGAGGCGCTGACGCCGGCATCCGTTGCGCGGCGGGCTGCGCGTTCCAGGACGTCCGACGGCGCCACGGACTTATCGACCAAGGCCCCCTCGCGTGCGGAGTTCACAATGACCAGATCCTGCTTCCGGAGCTGCGCTTCCGCGATGCCTGCGGTCAGTGCCGCCTCACCGGCGGGCGTGGGAACGAATCCGACGATGATGCTCATACCTTCTCCTTGAGTTGTACGGGGGCGGTCTCTTCGAGAGAAGAACCCTTGCGTTTGGCCAGCATGCTCCGGATCCCCGGAAGCACGGCTACCAGGACAAACACGATGAGCAGCGTTGCCGAGATCGGCCGGCTGAAGAAGCCCAGGGGATCGCCGTTGAACACCAGCAGCGAACGGCGCAGGGAGCTTTCCAGCAACGATCCGAGGACGAAGGCCAGCACCAGAGGGCCCGGCTCAAAGCCGAACTTCTTCATGACATAGCCGACGATGCCGAAGACCACCACGAGGGTGACGTCGAACATGCTGTTGTTGATTGTGTAGGCACCCAGCAGGGTGATCAGCGCAGTGACTGGGGCAAGAATGGCGGCCCGGACGCGGAGGATCTTCACGAAGATGCCTACGAGGGGAAGGCTCATGATCAGCAACAGGATGTTGCCGATATACATGGAGTTCACCACGCCCCAGAAGAGGTCCGGGTTTTCATCCACGAGCTGGGGACCGGGGGTGACTCCTTGGATAAGGAGTGCGCCGAACATCAGCGCCATGGTGGCGTTGGCGGGAATTCCGAGCGTGAGTAGCGGAATAAAGGAGGAGGTGGCGGCCGCGTTGTTTGCGGTCTCGGGTCCAGCAACGCCTTCGGGCGCGCCTTTTCCGAAGCGCTCTGGCTGCTTGGCCCTCTTCTTTTCCATGGCGTAGGAGGCCATGGACGCTATCGTTGCTCCGCCGCCCGGGAGGATGCCCAGGAAGAAGCCCAGCACAGAGCCGCGTCCGATCGCTCCTGAGGCCTGCTTCAGGTCGCCGCGTGACGGCCAGACGTTGGAGACCGTGGAGGGTGCCTTGGCGGCACGATGGCGCTCCTCAAGGTTGTAGAGGATTTCGCCGAGGCCAAAGATGCCCATGGCAATCGGCACGAAGTCGATGCCGTCGGCCAGTTCCAGGCTGCCGAAGGTGAAGCGGCTTTCGCCGGTGAAGACGTCACGGCCGACGGTGGCCAGCAGCAATCCGATGGCCGCCGCGATGAGTGCCTTGGTTTTGGATCCGCTGCTAATTGTGGCGACGAGCAGGATGCCGAGCAGGGCCAGGGCAGAGTATTCGGCCGGGCCGAAGTCCAGGGCGAAGCTGGCGACGAGTGGCGCGAGGAAGGTCAGTCCGATGATGGAGGCGGTGCCGCCGATGAACGAGCCGATGGCGGCCAGGCCCAGTGCGGTGCCTGCCTTGCCCTGTTTGGCCATCTGGTAACCGTCAAAGACTGTGACTACCGAGGAAGCCTCGCCCGGGAGCTTCAGGAGCACCGAGGTGATGGTGCCGCCGTACTGGGCGCCGTAGAAGATGCCGGCCAGCATGATGATGGCGGTCACGGGCTCCACGTTGTAGGTCAGCGGAAGGAGGATGGCGATGGTGGCGGCGGGACCCAGGCCCGGCAGCACACCGATCAGCATGCCGATGACCACGCCGATCAGGCAGTACAGGAGATTCATCGGCTCCAGGACAACCGCAAATCCGTTGATCACGGGATTTAGAAAATCCACGGGGGTCTCCTAGAAAAGGTGGGGAATGGAGGCGTTGAGCGCCAGGACAAAGATGCCGTAGAACGACGCAACCACGATGGCGCTGACAAGGAGGGTGGACCGCCACGTTTCGCCGCCCAGGAACCGCATCCAGACAATGCACAGCGCCAGCGCCGGCAGTTCGAATCCGATGGTCGGCATCAGTGCCACCATGAGGGCCAGGGTTACCAGGCCCGTCAGCGGGGCCATCGACATGCGGGTGAACCTTTCGGCGTCGCGGTTGTGCCGGCCGATGATCAGCTGGAACAGTCCCAGGGCCACCATCACGCAACTGATGATGAACGGCCACAGGCCAGGCTGCGGCGCTGCGGGGGTACCCAGGCCCATCGCGACGGACAGGACGAGGGATCCGATGCCGAGGCCAAGAACCACAAGGGAGGAGGCCATGTTGGCCAGCGCCCCGGCAGCCGGCGGCTTTTCCTCTTCCCACTGTGCGGCGAGCTGTTCGGGCGTAAGTTCGTCGAGGTCGCCGTCGGGAAGGGTGCGGGGGGCGTCCCCGCCGGAAGGCGCAGCCGCATGGCTGCCCCCTCCGGCGGGCACTGGTGGTGTTACGTTCACAGGGATCACTTCGTTCCGCTGAGGCTGATGCTGTACTTCTCGATCAGTCCCTTGTACTTCGCGGCGTATTCCTTCCACTGCGTGACAACTTCCTCGCCGGAGATTTCCTTAGGAGTCAGCATGTTCTTTTCGTTGAATTGCTTGTAGGCGTCCGACTTGAAGGTCTCCTGGAAGGCCGCGAGCAGCTTGTCCTTCACTTCCTTGGGGGTTCCCTTGGGAGCAGCGACGGCCCGGTACTGCGCTACCGGGACGTCATAGCCGGATTCCTTGGCAGTGGGCGTGTCCGGCAGGAAGGTATTGCGGTCCTCGGAGAAGACCAGCAGAGGGGCCACCTTGCCCGCCTTGATCTGCGGCATCGCTTCGCCGAGCTGGATGGTTGCCAGTTCCACCTGGTTGCCCAGTACCGCAGTCAGTGCCGGCTTGCCGCTGTCGAAGGGGACGTCGGTGCCCTTCACGTTCGCCTGCTTGAAGAGCACTGTCTGCGCCAACTGGCTGCCGGTGCCGACGCCCGTGGTGCCGAAAGTGATGTTTCGCCCCGCCGCGGTCACGTCCTTGATCGACTTGAACCCGGACTTCTCGCTGGCCACCAGAACGTAGTCGTCCTGGGAAAGGCCAGCGATGATATCGAGGTCGTCGATGTTCACTGCCTCGTCGGCAGATACCGCCAGCGGCGTAATGGTGATCAGCGAAGCGTTGATAAGGAGCAGATTCTGCCCGTCGGCAGGCTTTCCCGCCACCTCCTTGGTGGCCAGGGCGCCGTTGGCACCGGGCTTGTTCACCACGGGCATTGGGGTGCCGAGCGTCTTGGATGCGCCTTCGGAGATGGCGCGTGCGATGAGGTCGGTGCTGCCTCCGGGCGCCTGACCCACGGTCAGGTTTACCGGACCGCTGGGGTACTTGGATGAGTCGGCGCTGCCGCCGGCAACGTTGCCACAGGCGGTCAGGGCCAAAAGCGCGACGGCGGATGCCGTTCCGATGATGGTGCGGCGTGATGGGAAGTGCGTCATTGAAACTCCTCGTTGGCACTGCAGGGCCTGAACCCTTGAAGTGGTTGTGAACCGGGTCACTGCCGGTTCGCTTTTTCGAGTGTAGGGAGCCGCTATGATGCATGTCTAAGCCCAAATGTGCATCGGGTGATACCAGGAAGGCATCATGTTCACTTTCGACCAGCTGGCCGGTTTCGTCGCCGTCGCGGAAGAACTTCATTTCGGACGCGCAGCGGAACGGCTCAACATGACACAGCCGCCCCTGAGCCGGCAGATCCAGAAACTCGAGAAGACCGTAGGCGCCGAACTGCTGGAACGCGACAACCGCAAGGTGGAGCTGACTCCAGCCGGCCGTGCTTTTCTGGACGAGGCCCGCCGTCTGATGGCGCTGGCAGAGCGGGCGCCCGTTACGGCCAGGCGGATTGCGTCCGGCCGCTCGGGCCTCCTCCGCATTGGATTTACCGCGGCCAGCGGCTTCAGCATCCTTGGCCCGCTGCTGGAGGAGATCGCCGAGATCCTGCCCGACGTCGACATAGACCTCCAGGAACTCGTCACGGGCGAGCAGATCATGGGACTCCAGACCGGCGAACTGGACCTCGGTCTTGCCAGGCCTCCCTTCGACAACAAAATCTTCGACTCGCACCTCTTGTATCGCGAAGCCATGGTGCTGGCCGTTCCGTCGGGCCACCGGCTGGCCGGGCTCGACCGCGAAATCACCAACGAGGATCTCAAGGATGAGCCCCTCATCATGCACTCACCCACCCAGGCCCGGTACTTTTACGACCTTGTGGTACGGATGATCCCGATTCAGCACGCAAACGTGGTTCACACCGTCAGCCAGATCCTCACGATGGTTTCCCTTGTTGCCGCGAAACGGGGCGTCGCTTTTGTCCCGCACTCAGCCACGCTGCTGGGTATCCAGTCGGTGCACTTCCTTCCACTACAGAGCAGCGTCAACGACCCCGTTGAACTGCATGCCATCTGGAACCGGACCATCAGGAATCCCGCCCTCGCCAGGGTCCTGAAGTCGCTGGAGTTCCGGGAGCACTGAAGCATCCCGAGCCACGTAAGTGATGCTGAAAGCGCATCAATGCATACAAAAATGAACTTAGACAGGCATCGAATGCCTCCCTAGGGTGGAAGGGAAGCACTCACACGCCGCAGCGACGCGGCGCCGACATGGAGGACCATACCGTGGCCAAATACTCACCCCAGGAACTTGCCAATACCCTCAAGGACGGGCTGCTCTCCTTCCCGGTAACGTCGTTCGACGCGCAGCTGCAGTTCGACGAGGAAAACTACCGCAAGCACCTCGCGTGGCAGGCCAGCTTTCCGGTAGCCGGCCTGTTCGCAGCGGGAGGCACTGGCGAAGGGTTCTCGCTCACGCCGGCGGAGTCCGAGCGCGTGGTGCGTGCCGCCGTCGAAGAAGTGGGCAACGTTGTCCCGGTCCTGGCGTCCGCGGGCGGGTCCACCGCCCAGGCCATCGAAAACGCCAAGGCTGCCGAAGCCGCCGGAGCCGAGGGCATCCTGCTCCTGCCGCCGTACCTCACGGAGGCTGATCAGGGCGGCCTGATCGACCACGTGAGCGCGATCTGCAACGCCACGTCCCTCGGCGTGATCATCTACAACCGCGCCAATGCCATCTACAAGGACACCACTGTCGCCGCTCTGGCGGACCGGCACGAGAACCTCATCGGCTTCAAAGACGGCGTGGGTGACCTTGAGCACGACGCCCGCGTCTACGCGAAACTCGGCGACCGCCTGTTCTACCTCGGCGGTCTCCCCACCGCAGAGACCTTCGCCCTCCCGCTGCTGCAGCTTGGCATGAGCACCTACTCCAGCGCCATGTATAACTTCGTCCCGCAGTTCGCCCTGGACTTCTACCAGGACGTGCGCAACCAGGACCGGGTCGCCGTCAACAAGAAGCTCAACGAGTTCGTGATCCCGTACCTGGACATCCGTGACAGGGTCAAGGGATACTCCGTCTCGATCGTCAAGGGCGGCCTCGACGCAATCGGCCGCTCAGCCGGCGGTGTCCGTCCGCCGCTGCAGAACCTGGCGCCCCAGGATTTCGCAGACCTCAAAGAACTCATCGCCACCGTCTCCTGATCCACCGTCTCCTAGGAGGAAATACCATGACGCTCACCGGACACTCCCTGATCGCAGGGCAGGCCGTCGCAGGCGAAGGCAAGACCACCTTCGGCCTGGACCCCGCCACGAACGAACAGCTCGAACCCGCCTACACGCTGATCACCGAAGACCAGCTCCAGGCCGCCACATCCGCGGCTGCCGAAGCCTACGCCTCCTTCAGCACGCTGGACCCCGAGACCCATGCCGGTTTCCTGGAAGCCATCGCGGATAACATCGAGGCCATCGGCGACGACCTGATCATCCGCGCGGGCCAGGAGACCGGCCTGCCCGCAGCCCGGTTGCAGGGCGAGCGGGCCCGCACCACGGGCCAGCTCCGTCTGTTCGCGAGCGTGGTCCGCCAAGGCGATTTCCGCGGCGTCCGGATCGATCCGGCCCTTCCGGATCGCACTCCGCTGCCGCGCGCTGACATCCGCCAGCGCCAGATCCCCTTGGGACCCGTCGCGGTTTTCGGTGCCAGCAACTTCCCGCTGGCATTCTCGACGGCGGGAGGAGACACCGCTTCGGCCCTCGCCGCCGGCTGCCCGGTGGTCTTCAAAGCCCACAATGCGCACCCCGGCACCAGCGAACTCGTTGGCCAGGCCATCGCGAAGGCCGTCACGGACGCCGGGCTGCACCCCGGGGTCTTCTCCCTCATCTACGGCCCCGGCAGCAGCATTGGCCAGGCCCTGGTCGCGGACCCCGCCATCAAGGCAGTCGGCTTCACCGGGTCACAGTCCGCCGGCATCGCCCTGATGCGCACCGCCGCCGCGCGGTCCGAACCCATCCCCGTGTACGCGGAAATGTCCTCGCTCAACCCCGTTTTCGTCTTCTCCGGCGCCCTCAAGGGTGACGTGGACGCGCTGGCGCAGCAGTACGTCGCAGCCGTCACCGGCAGCTCCGGACAGCTGTGCACGTCTCCCGGCCTGCTGTTCGCCCCCGTTGGGGAGGATGGCGACAAACTCGCTGCCGCCGTCGGCCGTGCCGTTTCGGCGTGCGCCGGCCAGACCATGCTGACCGAAGGGATTGCAGCGTCTTGGAACTCAGGGGCCGGGGCGCTCGGCGCTGCCGAGAACGTGGACATCATCGGTGAGGGCACAGTTGGCCCCACCGAAAACGCGCCGGCGCCCACGATCTTTGGCACCGACATCGCCGACTTCGTGTCCAACCCCGTGCTCCACGCTGAAATCTTCGGCGCGGCCAGCCTGGTGATCCGCTACTCCTCCGCCGAGGAACTGATTGAAGCGACCAACCGGCTTGAAGGGCAGCTCACCGCGTCTCTGCAGCTCACCGAACAGGACTACCCGACCGCGGCGCGCCTGATTCCGGCGCTGGAACAGAAGGTGGGGCGCATCATCGTCAACGGCTGGCCCACCGGCGTCGAAGTCGGCCATGCCATGGTTCACGGTGGCCCGTTCCCGGCCACGTCCGATACCCGCACCACTTCGGTCGGAACCCTGGCGATCAACCGTTTCCTGCGCCCGGTCGCGTACCAGAACCTGCCGCAGGAACTGATGCCCGCACCGCTGCAGGACGCCAACCCTTGGCAGCTGAACCGCCGGGTCAACGGGATCGTTGCCGAGGCCGCTAACGAGAAGGACGAGGTCAACGCATGACCGCCCAGCCAACCGTTGCCCGCGTGGAAGTCGTACCCGTCGCGGGGCACGACAGCATGCTGATGAACCTCAGCGGCGCCCACGGGCCGTTCTTCACCCGCAACGTGGTCATCGTGACCGACTCGGACGGCCGCACCGGTCTCGGCGAGGTTCCCGGCGGTGAGAAGATCCGCACCACCATCGAGGAGGCCGGAGCCTTCATCACTGGCAAACCCGTGGCCCGCTACCGGTCGCTGCTGCGCGAGATCGCGGCGGAATTCGCCGACCGCGACGCCGGCGGCCGCGGCTTGCAGACCTTCGATCTCCGCACCACCGTCCACGCGGTCACCGCCGTCGAATCCGCGCTGCTGGACCTTCACGGCCAGTTCTTGGGCGTGCCAACCGCGGAACTCTTGGGCGACGGGCAGCAGCGGGCCTCGGTGCCGATGCTCGGTTACCTCTTTTTCATCGGTGACCGCCGCAGGACGAATCTGCCCTACCTGGTAGAGGATGCGCCCGCTGACCGCTGGGAAAGACTGCGCCGGCAGGAGGCTATGACCCCCGAAGCTGTGGTGGCGCTGGCCGAAGCCGCGCAGGAGCGCTACGGCTTCAGCGACTTCAAGCTCAAGGGCGGCGTGCTGTCCGGCGATGACGAGGTTGACGTAGTCACCGCCCTGGCCAAGCGCTTCCCCGAGGCGCGTGTCACGCTCGACCCCAACGGCGGCTGGCTCCTCGAGGAAGCCATCCGGCTCGGCAAGCGGATGCAGGGCGTTGTGGCCTACGCGGAAGATCCATGCGGTGCGGAAGGCCGGTTCTCCGGGCGTGAAGTAATGGCGGAATTCCGCCGTGCAACCGGGCTCAAGACCGCCACCAACATGATTGCCACTGACTGGCGCGAAATGTCCCACGCCATCCGGAGCAACGCCGTCGATATTCCTTTGGCGGACCCGCACTTCTGGACCATGCACGGGTCTGTCCGGGTGGCGCAGCTGTGCAACGAGTTCGGCCTCACGTGGGGATCCCACTCCAATAACCATTTCGACATCTCACTGGCCATGTTCACGCACACCGGCGCGGCTGCTCCGGGCGAGATCACGGCACTGGACACGCACTGGATCTGGCAGGACGGACAGGGCCTCACAAAGAACCCGCTGCAGATCAGGGACGGGGCCATCGCCGTTCCGGACGCCCCGGGCCTCGGGATCGAACTGGACCGCGATGCTCTGGACAAGGCGCACCAGCTGTACCTGGAGCACGGCCTCGATGCCCGCGACGACAGCGTCGGCATGCAGTACTACATCGACGGGTGGTCCTTCGACCCGAAGCGGCCGTGCCTGGTGCGGTAGAGGCCGTTCGCTAGGCAAGCAACACAGGCTTCCGCACGGCCGGACCTCCTCCCGCAACAGGAGACGGCCGTGCGGAACCCATACATCTAGATAGGTACATCTAAATAGAAGGGCGCAGAGTGGGCGGCGTTGTCTCCGGAATCCTCATTGTCTCCGCCGTCATCGCTGTGGGCTATTTCGCTGCCAGGCTGCGGATCCTGGGGCCCGAGGTCCAGGGTGCCCTCACCCGCACGGCTTTCTACGTCACCAATCCGGCCCTTCTGTTCACCGTGGTGGCCGGCAGCGACATCCGGGCCGCCCTCGGAACCGACGCCCCGCTGGCGCTGCTGTCCGCAGCGATAGTGGGGCTTCTCTATAGCGTGCTGAGCTTGCTTTTCTTCCGCCGGCCCGTGGCGGAAACCGCCGTCGGCGCCATGGCCAGCAGCTATGCCAACGCCAACAACATCGGTATTCCGGTCTCGCTCTACGCAGTGGGAACGGCCCGGCACGTAGCCCCGGTGCTACTTGTCCAAATCCTTGTCATGGCGCCGTTCTACCTGACGGTGCTGGGACTCGCCTCCGGATCGAAAATTTCCTGGAAGCGGCTGCTCGTCCAGCCATTCGCCAACCCGATGATCATCGCCTCCGGGCTGGGCGCCGTCGTGGCACTCACAGGCTGGACCGCCCCGGACCTGCTGCAGAAGCCGGTCGACATGCTGGCCGGGGGTGCCGTGCCGATGGTGCTGCTCGCCTTTGGCCTCGCCCTTGCCGGCAGGGCGCCGCTGCAAAAGGACGACGGCCGCACCGAAACTCTCGTAGCGACCTTCCTGAAAATCGCAGGAATGCCACTGATCGTCTGGGCACTGGGCCGATTTGTTTTCGGATTGGAGGGCCAGCACCTCCTGGCAAGCGTGATCATGGCCGCCCTCCCCACAGCCCAGAATGTCTTTCTGTTCGCTTCCCCGTACGGCAGGGGCATGACCGTGGCACGGGACGTCATCCTGTGCACCACGGTCCTGAGTGTCGGGGCGCTGCTGGTGGTCGCGTGGGCAGTCGGATAGGTACTTGGCTGACGGTCTTCAGGTGAACCCGGTCACCGCTAAAATGTCGGACCCCTCTGACAGAGTTTTCCTATGGAAGCCATGGGGGAACACGCAGCGGATCACACCGCGGGCCAGGCGGTAACGCCGGGCCTTAGCGCGGCTGCCCTGCTTCGAGGCCGCGCGCTTCGCAGCGTTCCCGCTTCCGCTTTGCTGACGGATCCCGCGGCGTCCGACGGCGGTGCTGCCGCCGGTGGGTCTGTCACCAGCGGGCTAAGTTCCGGCTTGCGCGGCGCCGACGCTACCTGCGGGAACGCGGCGTCCGACGGCGGTGCCGCCGCCGGCGGGTCCGTCACCGGCGTGACGTTTGCTGGCACCGCCTTCAGTGGCGGGGCGGCTGAGGCCCTGGAACAGTGTCTGGAGGCGCTGGCATCGGCGGTCGACGTCGCGGACAATGAACTTGGACTGGCTTCCTTCCGTAACGCGGCGGATTTCGCGGACCTGACCGAGGAGCTCTCCCGCCGGGCCGAGCACCTTCAGCTGCTCGCCGCGGCCGCGGTGGAGCGGACCCGCACCGAGGCGGTCAACGCCGCCGGACCCGCGGCCAAGACCACAGGCTGGACCACCGGCTGGGGCACCGGCACCGACACCGGCAGCGCAGGGGACGTCACCGCCGGATCCGGAGCGATGTCCGCAGCGGCGTCGCCGGGAACAGCGCCTGCGCGGGTGCGGTCTGTGCCTGCCGATGACGGGTGCCGGAACACCGCCGAATACCTCCGGGTCCGGCTCCGGATCAGCATCGGCGAAGCCCGCCGCCGGCTCGCCCTCGCCGCGGCCGTGCTGCCCCGCACCGGCCTCAACGCCCACCCCATGCCCCCCGCCTGCGAACAGACCGCCGCGAACCTCGCCGCCGGGACCATCGCCTCCCGCGCCGGAACCATCATCACCACCGCCCTGGACAA
>NZ_JBFTJD010000039.1:0-25972 GCF_056395245.1 Arthrobacter sp. 10L430
AAGGGTTACGGCGGTCATAGCGTGGGGGAAACGCCCGGTCCCATTCCGAACCCGGAAGCTAAGACCCACAGCGCCGATGGTACTGCACCCGGGAGGGTGTGGGAGAGTAGGTCACCGCCGGACACTATTTACGGCCAAGGCCCCGACAGGAAACGTCGGGGCCTTCGCTCTTTAACCCGTAAACCAACCACACCACCCGCAACGCTCTCGCAGTTCCTGCACGAAAACCCGGCACGCTCTCTCACTTCCTGCGCCGAAACAAGGGACCCTCCCGCACCAGCGATCCTGTCGGTCTCGAGGTTGTAGAGTTGGTGCCCATGGAAAACCTCTTCAGCCACGCTGCCGGCCCCGGCGCCAATCAGCCTGATCCCTCCGTCGAATTGGATCCGGTGATCTGCACCGTGGTTGTGCCTGGACCTGTATCCCGGGCCTTCATAGGGTTCACGGACCATACGCATTTGTGGTGGCCCATGGAGGAGCACAGTGTCTTCGGTACGGGGTCGCACGTTGAGTTTGAGGAAAACCTCATCCTTGAGACGGCGGACGATGGCAAGACCACTTCGTGGGGAACCATCGATGATTGGCAGCCGCCGTTGTCGTTCCACGCGTCCTGGTATCCGGGAACCACAGCGTTGTGGTCTACGGAGCTCAGGGTCGCGTTCAGGGCCGTGGATGGGGGCACCGAGGTGCGCCTGGTCCATGACGGCTGGGAGGGCGCGGAGGACCCGTCCGCTACGCGCGCCAGCTACGACAAGGGTTGGCCGGATGTCCTCGCAAGGTTTGCCCGCTTCATGGGCGTGCCAGCTAGCTGATCGATGGCGGTACGGCGGTACTCGACCGGATAACGAACTTCGTGGGGTACTCGGTATCGACTGCCGGCCGGCCGGCGCCGCCGTCGAGCCCCGCCAGCAAGAGGCGCACCGCCAGCGCCCCCTGGCCGCGCGGATCCTGGTCAATGGTGGTGAGGCCGAAGAGTTCACCGAGCTCGTGCCCGTCCAAACCGATGACGGACAGATCTTCCGGGACCCTGAGCCCGAAGTCGCGGGCAGCGAGGATGGCGCCGATGGCCATTTCATCGGAAGCGGCGAAGACCGCGGTGGGACGCTCAGACGGGCTGCCGAGGAGCTGACGAGCCGTGGCGTAGCCGCCCTGGATGGTGAAATCAGCGGTGGCAATCCACTCCGGCCGGACGTCGTGCCCTGCATCCCGCATGGCCATTTCAAAACCTGCGAGCCGCGTGCGCGGGATCTTGAAGTCCTGTTCGTAGACTGAATCTCCGGTCAGATGCGCGATCCTGGAGTGGCCCAGCCGGATGAGGTGGTTCACCGCCGCTTCGGACAGGCCGTGGTCGTCGATCCGGATGGTGGAGGCGCCCTGGAGCGGGCCGCCAATGCCCACGATGGGCCGGTGCACAGCCAGCATCTGCCCGATCTCCGACTCCGTCAGGGCCAGCGAAACGGCTATCACGGCGTCTACGCGCTGGCGGAGCAGGAAGTCCTTGAGGACGCTCTGCCGGCGCGCTGAGCCCTCACTGACGTTGTACAGCGTCAGATCATAGCCGGCGTCCAGCAGCGCCGCAGAAACGCCCTCCACCACCGACGAGAAGTACCAGCGGTGGACGGAGGGGACCACGAGCCCGATGTTGTAATTGCGGCCGGAGGCCAGGCTCGAAGCCTGGTAAGACGGCACGAAACCGAGATCGGAAGCCGCCGCCTGGGCACGCTCGCGGCTCTTCGGCGACACGTTCCCCTTGCCGCTCAAGGCCCGCGAAACGGTGGCTATGGAGAGCCCGGCACGCTCCGCGACGTCCTTGATGCCGGCCATGTTGTTAGCTCTCCGTATCCTCTGCTGAAATCCTCAACCAAACGGTCTCCCCAGAGCCTAATCCATGCCAGCCCTCAGTTCCGTAGTCCCGGGCGGAGCTGCGCAGCAGCACTTCACCTGCAGGCAGCTCGAGGGCTTCCTGACCGACATTCATGACCACCAGGATGTTGCCGTTGAGGAAACCCAAGGAGGCGCCGGTGCACCACTCTTCGGCCCACGACAGTGAACCGCGGCCGAGGCCCAGTTCGCGGCGGACCGCCAGCATGCGCCGGTACAGGTTCAAGTGCGACGACGGGTCCCCGGACTGGGCGTCCCGGGCCAGTTCGGCGAAGCTCGCCGGCTGCGGCAGCCAGGGGTCCTGGCCGGAACCAAAGCCGTGGTGCGGCTCGGAGGCACGCCACGGCAACGGGACGCGGCAACCGTCGCGGCCCAGCCGGGCGCCTCCGGTCCGCGCGAACGTGGGATCCTGCCGCTGGTGGTCGGGGATGTCGATGCCGTCCGGAAGGCCAAGCTCCTCGCCCTGGTAGATGTAGGCACCACCAGGCAGGCCCAGCATAAACAGGGTGGCAGCTGCGGCCCGGGTTCTGCCCAGGTCGTGATCCGGCTGGGGGTCCTGGGGCCCGATTCCGTCGCCTTCGCGCGGTGACGACCAGTAGTAGCCGAAGCGGGTGGCGTGCCGCACGACGTCGTGGTTGGACAGTACCCAGGTGCTGGGCGCGCCCACGGCGTCCAGCGACGTCAGGGACTCGGTGATGACGTGCCGCAGCCGGTGGATGTCCAACCCGGCATGCAGGTAGGGGAAGTTGAACGCCTGATGCATCTCGTCCGGCCGGACCCACTCGGCCAGGCGGGACAACGGCTCTACATTGGCCTCGGCGCACAGGATGCGGTCGGGGCCGTACTCTTCAAGGATGCGGCGCCAGTTCCGGAAGATGTCGTGCAGGGCCGGCTGGCCGAACATGGGGGCTGCATGCCCCGGGAAGCCATCGGTGCTGGTGCCGTCGGCGCGTCCGCCCCAAGCAGGAAGCCCGGGCGCCTTGACCAAGGCATGGGCCACGTCCACGCGGAAGCCGGAGACGCCGCGGTCCAGCCAGAAGCGCAGCACGCGCTCAAACTCGTCGTGGACGGCCTGGTTGTCCCAGTTGAAATCAGGCTGGGAAGAGTCGAAGAGGTGCAGGTACCACTGCCCCGGTGTTCCGTCCGGCTCGGTGATCCGTGTCCAGGCCGAACCTCCAAAGTGCGACTCCCAGTTGTTGGGCGGCTCCTCGCCCGCGGGGCCTCTGCCGTCCCGGAAGATGAACATGTCCCTCTGCGGGCTGCCCGGCCCCGCGGCCAGCGCAGCCTGGAAATCGCGGTGCTGGTCAGAGCAGTGGTTGGGGACCAGGTCCACGATCACCCTGATGCCGAGCCGGTTGGCCTCGGACACCATTCCGTCGAAGTCGCCGAGCGAGCCGAACAGCGGGTCCACATCGCAGTAGTCACTGACGTCATAGCCTGCGTCGCGCTGGGGGGAGCGGTAAAAGGGTGAGAGCCACACCGCGTCGATGTCCAGTTCGGCCAGCTGCGGCAGTTCCGCCGTGATGCCGGCGAGGTCGCCGATCCCGTCGCCGTTCATGTCCCGGAACGACCGCGGGTACACCTGGTAGATGACGGCCGATCGCCACCAGCCGTGGGCATTGTCAGCGGCGTGGACGGGTGTCAGGGAGCCGGCCAGCGGCGAAGGGGAATGCAGTAATGAGTCAACAGACATTGGGCAAGTTTAGAGGCAGCGCAGGTCGGAATGAAAGCGCTTCCAGTGCGTAGTACGTTGACAGTTTCGGTAATACTCCCGTGTAGAAGCGTCAGGACCTTCACTGGATTGGAAGCGCTTGCATTCCGGTAAGTGAGACGTAACTCATGGGACTGGGCCGACATCTAGACTGGGAGGCACGTGTGACGGAAACGGGAGACCCAATGAGCGGCATTGCTGACGAACTCACTTCAAACCTGGGGCCAGGAAAAGTAGTCCAGGACCCGGCCGTCCTGGCCGCCTACGCGGTGGACCAGGCGCCGGTGCTGGACTATCAGCAGCCGCTCGCTGTGGTCTTTGCGGAGTCGGTGGCGGACGTACAGGCAACCGTGAAGAGCTGCGCCGCGCACCTGGTTCCGCTTGTGGCCCGGGGTGCCGGAACGGGGGTCTCCGGAGGAGCCCACGCCACCGAGGGGTCGGTCGTTCTGAGCCTCGAGCGGATGAACCGGATACTGGACCTGAACCCGGACGACGAGACCGCCGTCGTGGAACCGGGAGTGGTCAACGCAGACCTGAACGATGCTGCCGCCAGACACGGCCTGATGTTCGCGCCGGACCCGGCGAGTTTCAGGATGTCCACGATCGGCGGGAATGTAGCCACTAACGCCGGCGGGCTGCGGTGCGCCAAGTACGGAGTGACACGCGACTCGGTGCTGGCGCTGGATGTGGTGCTCGCCGACGGTTCGCTCATCCGCACCGGCCACCAGACCTTCAAGGGCGTGGCAGGCTACGACCTCACCGGGTTGTTCGTCGGATCGGAGGGGACGCTCGGGATCGTGGTGGGCGCAACAGTGCGGCTCAAGTACCTGCCGCGGGAGGTGCACACTATCGCAACCTTCTACCCTGACTTTCGGCAGGCAGCCGCCGGCGTGCTAGCCGTGGGCAGGGCCCGCGTACAGCCGGCCATCATGGAACTGCTCGACGGCGGGTCGCTCACCCAGCTGGATGAGATCCACGGCTCGGACCTGGCGTCGAGGGGCGCCTCCCTCCTGCTGATCCAGACCGACGGCTTCGGGGCTGCAGCGGAGGCCGCCGTCGTGCGGGATGTGCTTGCCGCGGGCGGCGCGGTGGTGACCACCGAAGCCAGCGAGGAAGCCGAGCAGCTGGTGGAACTGCGGCGCAACAGCCGCGGCGTCGAAGTGGACGACCAGTACCGGGTGGGCGAGGACGTGGCAGTGCCCCGTTCGCGGCTGGTGGACTACGTGGCAGCTCTCGAATCGCTGGCTGAGGTCCACGACGTGAAACTCAAGGTGGTGGCCCACGCCGGCGACGGGAACCTGCATCCCACGTTCTGGGTGGACCGCGTGAATGACCTTGTGGACGCTGATGCGATGCAACGCCTGAACAAGGCGCTGGATGCGTCAATCGCGGTTGCACTGGACATGGGCGGCACCATCACGGGGGAGCATGGCATCGGGCAGTACAAGCTGCGCTGGCTGAGCCTGGAGCAACCCGAACCCATCCGTGAACTGCAGCGACGGGTCAAAGAGCTCTTCGACCCCGCAGGCATACTGAACCCGGGCAAAGCGATTTAACGCAGCTGTGCCATAACAGGCAGTGCCATAACAAGCAGTGCCACAACAAGCAGCGCCGCAACCGGCTGTGCCTCTGGCAGCGGCGCGTTGGCCGTGCGCTCAGGATCAGTCGTCTGAGTCCGGGTACTCGTCAACGGATTCTTCGTCCCCGTACCGGGACTCTTCCGTTTCCACCTCCAGGATCTTCAGGAGCCCGGTGTCGGGGTTGAGCATGATGGCTGCCTCATCCCGGCGGTGGCGCAGGATGGAATCGATGTAGGACTGCACCGCTTCGGCCAGCGGAATGTGGCGTTCCTGTTTTTCGGACATGTACCAGCGGTGCTCGAGCACTTCGTGCACGGCTTCGGCGGGTTCGAGTTTTCTTGAGAGGTCGCGGGGGATCGAGCGCACGATGGGTTCGAAGATCTGGCTCACCCAGAGGTGCGCGCTGTATTCCTCGTCCATCTCCGGATTGTTGTCCGCGCGGAACGAGTCCATGTCGTTCAGCAGGCGGCGGGCCTGGTTCTCCTGGGCATCCAGCCCGGTGAGGCGCAACAGGCGCCGCATATGGTGGCCTGCGTCCACGACCTTCGGCTGCAGCTGGATTGTGGAGCCGTTCTGGGTGGTCTTGATTGCGTATTCCTCGACGTCGAAGCCCAGCTCGTTGAGGCGCCGGATGCGGGCGCCCACCCGCCAGCGTTCGCCAAGTTCGAACGATTCCTTCTCGGTCAGCTCCATCCAGAGGCGGCGGTAGCTTTCCATGATGAGCTCGCTCGTGGCCACCGGGTCCACCTTCTCCTCGATCAGGCCGCCGTCGAGGAGGTCCATGAGCTCGCCGGCGATGTTCACGCGGGCAATCTCCAGGTCATACTCCCGTTGGCCGGTGGAGAGGTCCGGATAGAGTTCGCCGGTTTCCGCGTCCACGAGGTACGCGGCAAAGGCGCCGGCATCCCGGCGGAACAGGGTGTTGGAAAGCGAGACGTCGCCCCAGTAGAAGCCGATGAGGTGCAGCCGAACCATCAGCAGGGCCTGCGCGTCGATGAGCCGGGTCAGGGTGTCCTTGCGCAGCATCTGGGAGAAGAGAGCGCGGTACGGCATGGAGAACTTGAGGTGGCGTGTGACGAGTACAGGGTTAAGGGGCCTGCCGTCCGGGGTGGTGCGGCCGGTGATGACGGCGACGGGTTCCACACAAGGGACATCCAGCCGGGCCAGCTTCCGGAGCATGTGGTACTCGTGGCGGGCAACGTGTTCGGAGGTTTCCTTGATGGCGATGACGGACCCGCCCAGGTGTGCGAAGCGCACGATGTGCCGCGAGATGCCGCGGGGGAGGGCGGCCAGGTTCTCGGCCGGCCAGTCCTCGAGGGCAATGTGCCACGGCAGGTCCAGCAGTTCCGGATCGGCGGCGGCCGCAGTGATATTCAGGGAACTGGAGACCAAGGACGCTTTTTCATCGTTCGCGCTGGCGGCTTCGAACCGCGGCAGCTTGCCGATCTGCCCGTAGTCGGTGGGTTCGTCATGCCACTGGGCGCTGTATTCCTCGGTCATGGCTCAATTCTTCCGTACGTAGGGTCGGCGTGCCTAAACAGAGTCAGGGTGCCGGTACTTAACGCCCGACGGCGGCCCTTCCGGTTTGGGAGGGCCGCCGTCGGTTGCTTATTCCGGAGATGCTCTGGCGGTTTCGACAGGCTCAACCGCCGGTGGGGACTAGTCGCCCAGGCGCAGGCCGGTCTTGGTGTCGAACAGGTGTACGTGTCCGGACTGCGGGCGAACGTAGATGGACTCACCCTTCATCGGGGGCCGGCGGCCGTCGACACGGGCCACGATGTCGTGGCTCTTGCCGTCCAGCGTGGTGTGACCGTAGACGTAGGCATCGGCGCCGAGTTCTTCGACGACGTCAACCTCAACCTGAAGACCTTCACCTGCAGCGACCTGCTCGAGGTCCTCGGGGCGTGAACCCAGGGTGACAGTGGCGCCGTGTGCCTCTTCGAGGACATCGCGGGGAACCGGGTAGACGGTTCCGCCGAACTGGACGCCGCCGTCGACGACGGGGAGTTCCAGCAGGTTCATGGCGGGGGAGCCGATGAAGCCGGCAACGAAGACGTTCTTGGGCTTGTCGTAGAGGTTGCGCGGGGTGTCCACCTGCATCAGCAGGCCGTCCTTGAGCACGGCGACGCGGTCGCCCATGGTCATAGCTTCCACCTGGTCGTGGGTCACGTACACGGTGGTGACGCCCAGTCGGCGCGTCAGGGACGCAATCTGGGTGCGGGTCTGGACACGGAGCTTGGCGTCCAGGTTGGACAGCGGCTCATCCATGAGGAAGACCTGCGGGTTACGGACGATTGCACGGCCCATGGCAACACGCTGGCGCTGACCGCCGGAAAGGGCCTTCGGCTTGCGGTCCAGGTACGGCTCGAGGTCCAGGAGCTTGGCAGCTTCACGGACGCGCTCGGCGCGCTCTTCCTTGCTGACGCCTGCGATCTTCAGAGCGAAGCCCATGTTGTCCGCCACGGTCATGTGGGGGTACAGGGCGTAGTTCTGGAAAACCATCGCGATGTCGCGGTCCTTTGGCGGAACGTCGGTGACATCGCGGTCGCCAATGAGGATACGGCCGGCGTTCACATCTTCAAGGCCTGCGAGCATGCGCAGGGAAGTGGACTTGCCGCAGCCGGAGGGTCCTACGAGGACCAGAAATTCGCCATCAGCGATTTCGATGTTGAGCTTGTCAACAGCGGGCTTCTCTGTGCCCGGGTACAGACGCGTAGCGTTATCAAAAGTAACTGTAGCCACAGTTATCAATCCCTTCACCGGCAGGTACGTGCCGGACGATCCGTAGTGAATGGTTCATGTAATTCAGTTATGTACTGCTTTATGTACTCCCCGGCCGAAGCCGAGGAGTATCGCGTGACGCCGCACGGTTCCTGTGCGCCACATCACATAGAGAGTATGTCAGATTTATCCCGAATGGTTGCAAATGTTACGGAGCTCACACGTGAGATGCCACACGCGGGCCGGATCAGGATGGCACTTCCACGGTCTTGCGCCGCTCCCGCAGCAGGGCTTCCAGCAGTTCGGCGACGTGCACGGGCGCCTCGACGCGGAACTGGGCCTGTGTGAAATCGAGGCCCACTTTGACACCCACGTCACCCGGCGTGAGGCGTCCGAAGGCGTCTTCGTCGGTGGTGTCGTCGCCGGCGAATATCACGGCCGTGGCGCCTGAGGCCTGCCTGAGGAAGTCGACGCCCTCGCCCTTCGAGGCGTGGACCACTGACGTTTCAAGAACCCTCTTTCCGTTCTTGAGATAAAGTCCCTTGCGCTCCTGCAGTGCCGCGCGGGCGGCGGATACCGCGTCTTCGGCCACGTCATCCGCGGCCAGCCTCGTGTGGAGGACGACGCCCGCGGGCTTGTCCTCCAGGAGTGTGCCGGGTGCGAGCTCCACGATGCCTTCCAGAATGCTGCGGACCTCAACCAGGAGTTCCCGCTGTTCGGGCTCCAGAGTGAGGGACGCCGAACCCGGGCCGAGCCAGGCCTCGGCCCCGTGGCTGCCGATCAGCAGAGTCTCTTCCGGGGGTGAGGCGACCGCCCGCAGGCTGTCGAGGGCCCTCCCCGAGATGAGTGCCGTCGTCGTGCGCGGAAGGACAGCGAGCTCCGCGAAGGCGGCCGCGGAACGGGGCAGCGGGCGCGCGTCGCCTGCGTGGTCGACGAGCGGCGAGATGGTGCCGTCGAAGTCCATGGCGACCAGCAGGTGTTCAGTGCCGGCGATGCGCCGGACGGCCTCCAGCAGCTCCGGCGGGAGCGTCAGCGGGGTGTTTTCGCGGGCGCGGGCGGGGTCTTCCTCAGGAGTCATCGCGGACCACCTTTTCGTTAAGGGCGTGCAGGAAGTCGGCGGACCAATGGTCGACGTCGTGGTCGAGGATCTGTTTGCGCATGGAACGCATGCGGCGGGCCGATTCCTTCGGAGACATCCCTACGGCCCGCATGACAGTGTCCTTGAGCCCGTCGATGTCGTGCGGGTTCATGAGCAGCGCCTGCTTGAGCTGGTCTGCTGCGCCCGCGAATTCGCTGAGGACCAGCGCGCCGTCGTTGTTGGTCCGCGCAGTGACATATTCCTTGGCCACGAGGTTCATGCCGTCGCGCAAGGCCGTGACCAGCATGACGTCCGCTGCCAGATAGAGCGCCACCATCTCTTCGATGGGGTAGCTGTGGTGCAGGTAGCGCACGGCCGTGTTCTCGATGGTGTCGTAGGTTCCGTTGATGTGGCCCACGGTGCCCTCCACCTCTTCGCGCAGCAGGCGGTACTGCTCCACGCGCTCGCGGCTCGGGCTGGCCACCTGGATCAGCGTTGCATCGCCAACGTTGAGCTTTCCCTCCTTGAGTAGCTCTTCGTAGGCTTTGAGCCGATGCCGGATGCCCTTGGTGTAGTCGAGCCGGTCGACCCCCAGCAGGATGGTCTTGGGATTGCCGAGGTCCTGGCGGATCTGGCGCGACCGTTCAATGATTTCCGGTTTTCTTGCCAGTTCCGTGATCTGCCGGACGTCGATCGAGATGGGGAAGGCCTGGGCGCGGGCGATATGGGTGATGCCGCCGTCGGCGCCCTTGACGTGGACCTGCTGCTGCTTGACGCTGGCGCCGAGGAACCGGCGGGCCGAGCGCATGAAGTTGCCGGCGTCGCTGCTGCGCTGGAAGCCCACGAGGTCGGCGCCCAGCAGCCCGTCGATGATGGCGTGGCGCCAGGGGAGCTGGGCGAAGATCTCCGGCGGGGGGAAGGGGATGTGGTTGAAGAATCCGATCCGCAGGTCGGGCCGGGCCTCGCGCAGCATCCGCGGCACGAGCTGGAGCTGGTAATCCTGGACCCACACTGTTGCGCCGTGGTCGGCATGGCGCACGACGGCGTCGGCGAACCTTCTGTTGACCTTCCGGTAGGACTCCCACCAGGTTCTGTGAAACTCCGGCGGGGCGATGACATCGTGGTAAAGCGGCCAGAGGGTGGCGTTGGAAAAGCCCTCGTAATACAGCTCAACGTCATCGTTGCTCAGCTGGACCGGGACCAGGTCCATGCCGCCGTGGCTGAACGGCTTGACCGTTTCGTCGGGGGCGCCGTGCCAGCCGACCCAGGCGCCGTCGGTCTTGGTCATCATCGGAGCGAGCGCGGTCACCAGGCCGCCGGGCGAACGGCGCCAGCCGGAGCCGTCGTCACCGTGCTCTCCCGGGGCGCAGCGGTCCACTGGCAGGCGGTTGGACACCACCATGAAGTCGTACGTTGTGGCGTGGGAGCTGTCTGCAGACGTAGCCCCGCCGTCCGTTCCCGTATTCGGTTTGTCGCTGTCAGGTCCTTGCATTGCGCCCCCTGGGGTTGCTTGTGGCTCTAAGCCAACCCTAACGGGCCGGAATCTTCCGGGCTATTCGTCCGTTGGGCAGGCTGAAGGAATACTTGAAAGCGCAAGCTCCGGGGTTTCCCCCTAAAATGGGAGAGTTGCCCCTGGGTGGTCCGCACCTGTCCGATCGACACGAGGAACTAATGAGCCCCGCAAACGAACCCCGCATGTCCAAAGCAGAACGCACGGCAGAGGCCCGCGAGAAAGCCCGCCAGATCCGTGAAGAGCAGCTGAAGAAGGACAAGCGGAACAAGTTGCTCATCGGATGGGGCATCGTCGTTGTGGTGGTCGCCATCCTTGCAGTCGTGGCGATCATCGTCAGCTCAAGCCTCCGGAGCAATGCGCCCGTAGCGGACCAGGGCCCTACGCCGGCCAACGGAAACGCCCATGGCGGCATCACCCTGCTCAAGGGCTCCGAGGTCGCCAAGTCCGATCCCGCGACCGTGAACATCACGGACCTTCCGGAAGCCCCCGCATCGGCTCCCGCCACGGTCAAGGCCCCCGGAGCCGAGGCTGAGGCCGGCAAGCCAGTGAAGGTGGTGCTCTACATCGACTTCATCTGCCCCGTCTGCAAGAACTTCGAAGCAACGTACAACGAGACCCTCACGAAGCTGCGCGACGCAGGCAAGATCACCGTGGAATACCGCGCCATGGGGTTCCTGGACAGCCGGTCCACCACCAACTACTCCTCCCGTGCAGCGAACGCCGCGGCCTGTGTTGTCAACGAGTCCCCGGAGAAGTACTCGGACTACGTCAACGCCCTGTTCGACAAGCAGCCTGCCGAGGGCAGCGCGGGGCTGTCCGACGATGAGCTGAAGAAGATGGCCACCGAAGTGGGCGCGAAGAGCATCGACAAGTGCGTCGAAGAGAAGACCTACCGCCCCTGGGTGAAGTACACCACCCAGGAAGCGGCGGTCCTGGGCGTCACCGGCACGCCCACCGTCCTGGTGGACGGCAAGCAGTGGGGCAAGGGAGACAGCGCCCAGACAGAATTCCCGGCCTTCGTCGACGCAGCCATCAAGGCCAAGGCTTAGACCGCGCCAGCCAGGCTTTACGGCGGTGGCCCGTTTCCCGGATTTCTTCCGGGAGGCGGGCCGCTCCGTTTTTACCTGCGGGCAGTCCTTGGGCTAACCTTGTCTAGCGCCGTTGTGGCGCACGCCCTGACGGGCGCGCCTCCTTAGCTCAGTTGGCCAGAGCACCGCTCTTGTAAAGCGGGGGTCGTCGGTTCGAATCCGACAGGAGGCTCTCATTGTGGCTTTGCGGCTTTCGTTCCGTAGGCGGCCCGGCGCGGGAGGATTCCAGCCTTCACTAGGAGGGATCCCCGGTTCGAATCCTTCGGGGATTGAACATGGCGCTTACCTACGCTTTTAGTCCGTAGCCTGTCGTTTAGTGATCTAAGCGCCCCATGGGGGCAGTTGCCGTCGGGCGTTTCGTCACCTTTTCAGCTTGTCGGCGACAGCCGGGCCGCCAGATCCTCGCCAACCGCGAAAGCCCGAGTGATCGCCGAGCCGAGGGTGGCGCCGCCGCCCGGGTAGTTGTTGCGGAAGACGCCGGCCGAGACGTTGCCGGCGGCGTAGAGTCCCGGGATGGCTTGCTGCCGGCGATCCAGCACGCGGCCGTTGAAGTCGGTGGCCAGCCCGCCCGAGGTCCCCAGTACGCCAGCGTGGATGGGAACGGCGTAGAACGGTCCTGCAGCCAGCGGTGCCAGGCAGGGGTTGGGCGTGTTTCCGGCGTCACCGAGGAACCGGTCCTGCGGTGTTGCGCCCCGCCCGAACTCCGTGTCCATGCCAAGGGCCGCATCCGCGTTGAACTTTGTGACGGTCGAAACCAGCCCGGCCGGGTTGATGCCCGCCTCCGAAGCCAAGAGCTCCACACTAGGAGCGGACGCCATCCACTCAGCGGGCTTACCCGGCGTCGACCCCGCCACCGGGTACTTGGCCAGGTAATGGGAGTCGAAAACCAGCCACGCAGGATTGTTCTGTTGCCTGCCGGTGTGCGGGTTGATGGAGGCGAAGACCCTGCTGGCATCGTGATAGTTAAGGGCCTCGTTCACGAAGCGCTTCCCGTCGCTGTTCACCGTGATCGAGCCGGGCAGCGTCATTTCGACGTTGCCCATCCGGCCGGACCGCTGCCCGTCGTACTGGTGGGCCGCCGTCGAAATCACCGGAACGCCCCACACGGCTGACATGTCCTCCACAGCCGCGCCGGCCTTCAGCCCGAGCTCCAAACCGTCGCCCTCGTTCGACGGCGCACTGATCGGCGTCACCGGGAAAGGCAGGAAAGCGTTGCGGAGCCTCGAATTCCATTCGAACCCGCCGGAGGCCAGCACGACGGCGGTCGCGGCCACGTGCGCGCCGGCCGCCGCACCGCCAAGGCTCACCCTCCATCCGGCACCGGCGGGCTGCAGCTCCTCCACGGGAGTAGATGCCGCGATCTGCACATCGCGGTCCAGGGCGCTCGCAAGCAGGCTCCCGACCAGCGCTCCTCCCATGGTCCGTATCCCGGTGGAAGCCCGATGCTCCAGGAGCGACGGGTCTGCGGCGCGGCCGTTGAGTTCGTCCCGCTCGGTCATGGTGAGCAGCGGGAAGTAGGAGGACGGCCGGATCAGTTCCGACAACCCCGGGTAGTCCTGGGGATCGAAAGCGTTGTTGTCCAAGCCCCTGCCGCCGTTCGCGGAACCTTTCCACTCCATGTGATAGTCCGGGCGGGCGATCGGAGTCATGGACACTTTGGTGTTGCGGTTGAGGTAGTCCACGGCCCGGGGCGCAGTGCCCACGTACCAGTCGATTTCCTCAGCCGCCATCACGTGGCCGGCCGCCTCTGAAAGGTAGGCGATGCCGTCGGCATGGCTGTCCTGGTACCCCGCGGCTTTGGCGAGCTGGTTGTTCGGCGCCCACATCACGCCGCCACCTGCGGCTGTCGTCCCGCCCAGAAGGGCGGCCTTTTCGACGACAAGGACGCTCAGGCCGGCATCGGCGGCGCGGACCGCAGCAACCAGACCTGCGGCACCGCTGCCGATAACCACGACGTCGTACTCGCTGGCGAGCTTTTCTGGTCGAGTGAGGATTGAGGTACTCATGCGACGCTCCCTGCGGGCATCTGGATGAGGATCTTGCCGATCTTCTCCGTGCGTCCCTGCATCAGTCGGAACGCCTGCTGAAGGTCTGCGAACGCGAAGCGGTGGGTCATGAGAGCCCGGGCCTGTTCCGGGTGGCGTGCCAGCAATGCCAGTCCGTCCGGGATGAGGTTCAGGCTCATGCGGCTTCCCATCAAGTCCAGTTCCTTATAGGGAATGTCTTTCATGGAGACGGAGGCTTGGCGCGGGGAGATGCCGACTTGGACGATCCTCCCGGCGCTGGCAACAAGCCTGATGGCGTTCTCAAGGGAGGACGGCACGCCCGTGGCTTCGATGACCAGCTGCGGGCCGTAGCCGCCAGTCAACGCGTCCAGCCGAGGCCCCTGTTCGGCGTCAGGGAAATCGCCGCCTGGCGTCACCAGCAAGGTGTCGGCAGCTCCGAATTGGACGGCGAGATCCAAGCGGTGCTGCTCCGTATCGGCGCATACCACGTGGACGCCCAACTCCGTCAGGTAAAGCGTGGCGAGCAGTCCGATGGGTCCACTTCCCAGCACCAGCGCAACTTCACCGGCAACGGGCCGGCCGCGGTTGACTGCCTGCATGGCGATCGATGTGGGCTCTCCCATGGCGGCGATGTCCAGAGGCAGTTCGTCGGGCACGGGACACAGTTTGTCCAGCGGAACTGTTATCAGCTCCACGAGTGCTCCGTCCGAGTAGCAACCGAGGCAGCCGACGTTTTGGCAGACGTTGTACCTGCCCGTGAGGCAGGGTTGGCATGCACCGCAGTAGATCATGGGGTTGACGGCAACCCTGTCGCCTATATTGATGCGGGCTTCGCCGGGGGCTACGGCTTGGTTTGGGCCTATGGCCTCGACGATGCCGGAGAACTCGTGGCCTTGGATGATGGGCAGCCCTGTGGGGTAGTCGTCCTCCCAAATGTGGAGGTCGGTGCCGCAAAGCGTGACGTTGTGGATCCGGACCAGGGCGTGCCCTGGTTCGAGGGCGGGTTCAGCTGATTCCTGGAAGTCGATGGTCTCTTTCGAAGCTGTGAGCGCGGTCAGCATTCCGGGCCTCAGTTCTTCACTGTGTTCAAGGCGGTCTGGCCAGCGTTCAAGGCGGTCTGGCCAGCGTCGGCGCCGAAGAAGATGTTCCACTGGCGCACTGTGCGTTCCTCGATGAGGCCTGCCTGCTGGAACGGGTCCTGGTCCATGAGCGACTCGACATCCGCCTTGGAATCCCCGGCGATGATCAGCAGGGCGCCGGGAGCTTCCTCGGAGCCGAAGGGGCCGCTCTTGAGGAGCCGGCCGGTCTCGAATTGGGCCTTAAGAAATTCGACGTGCCCGGGCCGGGCCACGTCCCGCTCGGCGGAACTGGAGTCGGAGTACGCGTAGGTGACGGCGAAAGTGGGCATGGAGTTGTCCTCTTCATTGAGTGGGTGGTTGGGCTTTCCTCAATGCTGGGCAACGAATTAGGACTTGTCCAATACCTAATACGTCATTGACTATGTGAAAATTGCACTTAGTCGGATCACTCCGCGGGCGTGGGCAGCACCTCTTCGGCCAGCTTAAGGGCCGCCAGTAGGGCCGGGGACATTGCGCCGGGGTTCCAGGCGAGCCCCGAAAAGAGCAGGACTTCATCCCCGGACAGTGGCAGAAAGACCGTGCCTGCGGGCATGATTCCTTCGATGGATTCCGGCATGAGGCTGATGCCGATCCCGCCGGCAACCAGTGAAAGCGCGGTGTAGGGATCTGCGACTTCCTGGCTGATCCTTGGTCGGAATCCGGCGGCAGCACAGGCGGCGAACGTGACCTCCCGGAGGGTGGAACCCTGAGCCGCGGGCATGGTGACGAATGGATCCCCGGCTAACTCCGCCACCTCCACCGATTCCCTCCCGGCGAGCCGGTGGTCTGCCGGCACGGTAGCTCCAAGGCGCTCAGTGGCGATTCTGCGGGTGGCCAGCGTGGGTGCGTCGATGGGCAGGCCGATGAAGGCAAGGTCCAATGCGCCGTGGATCAGTTGTTGCAGGGCTTCCTGGGTGAGCAAACCGCCATGCAGGGACACATCGAGCTGGGGGTAGTGCTGGCGCAGTGCCCGCGTCAGGGCTGGAAGAGTGGTGTGGTTCAGGGCGCCGGAAAAGCCGATGGCGAGCTTCCCGTAGACCGTTCCGCTTTCCGCCTGGATCGATCTGCGCGCCAGGTCGACTTCTTCGAGGATCTTCCGGGCGTGCGGCAGCAATGAGTGCCCCGCCGTGGTCAGGGTGACGGACCGGGTGTTGCGTTCAAACAGCGGCGCGCCCAGGTCCTTTTCGAGCTTCCGGATGGTCTGGCTCAGGGGTGACTGCGCCATCCTGAGCCGCTCGGCCGCCCGCCCGAAGTGCAACTCTTCGGCCACGGCCAGGAAGGCCTCAATCTGCCGCAGTTCCACGTTGGCTCCTAGGTTCTCGGGGTCCGGCCTGCATGTCCCAGCTGCACGGTCCTGGTGTTCAGTGCAAGGCTATATTGGGTTTTGGGGCAGGGAAGGCCGGGCTCCGGAAGTTCGATGGAGGCATCATGGCAAACTCGGCGTCGGGGGAATCCGTCATCGAGCGGGTCGTGAAGATCATGGAGGCCTTTTCCAAGGGCCAACCGTGGCTTCCCTTGCGGGAGATGGTCCGGATCACCGGAATGTCCAGCAGCACAGTGCATCGTCTGGCCACGGATTTGGCCGTGAGCGGGCTTCTGGAGCGCAACGAGGCCGGGGAGTTCGGCGTCGGGATGAAGATGTGGGAGCTGGCGTCCCGGAGTAACCCCCTCGAAGAGTTCCGCCGCCGCGGCCTGCCGTTCCTGGAAGGCGTCCACGCCGCCGTCCGCGAGCAGGTCGCGCTTGCGATCCCCGACGTCGAATCCGGCACGGTGCTGTACCTCGAGCAGCTGGACCAGCACGGCACCGCAACCAATCTCGCCGCCGTGGCCGGCAGGCTCGGCATCCACAACACGACGCCGGGCATGGCCATGATGGCGCACATGCCCCGCGCCGTGCAGGAGCGCTTCCTCGCCGGACCGCTGGAGAAAACCACGGCCGCCACGGAAACCAATCCGGTGCGGATCCGGGCGCATCTGGCCCTGATCCGCGAGCGCGGCTACGTCCGCATGGCCGGAGTGCTGGTGCCGGAGAACACCGCCTATGCAGTCCCGGTTTTCGGCGAGGGCAACACTGTGATCGGTGCGATTGCCGTCGTGCTTCCCACCCTGCACGAGGACCCCCAGGTCATCCTCCCTGTATTGGTGGCCGCGGGACGCGGCCTATCACGCACCATGGGTGCTGAGCGCCGTCCGTATGGCTCCCGCCCGTGGCTGGAAAGCACATCGTCCCGTTGAACGGGAAGTTTCCCCGCGCTGTGTGACGGCAGCCCTACAGTCATTTCAGAGGAAAAATCGCTTGTGATCTGCAGCACACATCCCGCAGTCGTCATCAACGACTGCCGAATGGGCTGCACAACAAAGCACTGGCCGGCGATAACAACTCACCCCAATTCTTGGCCGGGCAAGGCACCATGGCGGTGCCACCACCGGCGCACTCAATGAGGAGACAGTATGGGACCCGTGCAGCAGCACTCGCCCTCGGATGTTCACAACCCGGCAGCGCCGGGGGAACACGTCAAAATGCCCAGGAAGGCGGCGCTCGCCTCCTTCCTGGGGTCCACCCTGGAGTACTACGACTTCTTCATCTACGGCACCGCTGCCGCGCTGATCTTCCCGAAGGTCTTTTTCCCTGGCGGAGATCCCGTGGTCGCGCTCCTCGGAGCCATGGCGACGTTCGGCGTCGGCTACTTGGCCAGGCCCCTCGGTGGCGTCGTCATGAGCCACTTCGGCGACAGGATCGGCCGAAAGCAGGCACTCATGATCACGCTGGTCATCATGGGCGTCGCTTCCATCGGCATCGGTTTCCTGCCGACCTACGGGCAGATGGGCTACTGGGCGACAGCGCTTCTGCTGGTAGGCCGCCTGGCCCAGGGATTCTCCGCAGGCGCTGAGTCCGCCGGGGCATCAACCCTCACCATGGAGCACTCACCCGAGGGCCGCCGCGCCTTCTTCACGAGCTTTGTGATGACCGGGTATGCCTCCGGAATGGTGCTGTCCACCATCGTCTTCATCCCCCTCGCCGCACTTCCGGAAGATCAACTCCTCAGCTGGGGTTGGCGCGTGCCATTCTGGCTCTCCGTAGTGGTCCTCGCCGTGGCTTACTGGATCCGCACGCGGCTGGACGAGCCGCCTGTCTTCGAAGAAATCGTCGAAGACGGTAAGCCCAAGTCCGTCCCGGCGGCCGTGGTCCTCAAGACCCAGTGGCGCGACGTACTGCGGGTCGGCGTGGTCATGCTGTTCTCCGTCATGCAAACCACCTTCACGGTCTACGCACTGGCGTACGCCACCGGCCCCGCAATCGGCATTGACCGCACCCTGATGCTCACCGTCAACGCCGTGACGGTCGGCCTGTCCATGGTCACCATTCCCCTGGCAGGCGTCATCTCCGACCGGATCGGCCGCAAGAAAGTCCTCCTGGTCGGAGCCGTTGGTTGCGCCGCGACCACCATCGGTTACTTCTGGGCCATCAGCGAGCACAACATCGCACTGATATTCCTCTTCGGCTCCCTGAACATGACCGTCTTCTACTCCTGCTGGAATGGCGTGTGGACGGTCTTCTTCCCCGAGATGTTCCCGGCGGCGGTCCGCTATTCCGGTATGGCGATCGGTAGCCAGATCGGTCTGATCCTGGCTGGCTTCGCACCCACCATCGCAACGCTTCTTGCACAGCCCGGGCACGACGGCTGGATGCCGGTGGCCGGCTTCACCATCCTTTGCCTGGTGGCCTCGGCTATCGCCATCATGACGGCCCGCGAAACCTACAACGTTCCGCTCGAAGAACTGGGAAAGCCGCGGCGCTAGCCACCGAAGGCTGGGCGGCGCCCACCTGCCGCCCAGCCAGTACCGCACGAAACAACGACCCAATGCCTCGAAAGTTGGATACCCATGACCTCGTCAGCAGCAGCACCCCGCATCTTCCGCGTTGGAATCGCGGGTTGCGGCGCCATTTCCCGCAACCACCTGGCGGCGTTCCGTGCTCTGGACAACGTCCAAATCGTCGGAGTCTGCGACGTGGATCCAGACCGCGCACTGGCCGCGGCTGAAGCGTGGGCCGTGCCCAACGCAGTGGCTACCGTGGATCAACTCCTAACCCTGGACCTGGACATCGTCTCCGTCTGCACGCCGCACCCGACGCACGAAGAAGTAGTCCTGAAAGCGGCAGCAGCCGGCGTCCATGCCCTCTGCGAGAAGCCCATCGCCACAAAGCTGGAATCCGCCGAACGCATGGTGGCCGCATGCGAGGAAGCCGGAGTCCAACTCGGGGTGCTGTTCCAGCGTCGCTTCTGGCCCGCCTCGCAGAAGATCCGCGCAGCGATCGACGACGGCACGCTGGGCCGTGCCATCTTGGCCCAGTGCTCGGTCATGCTGCACCGGGCACCCGAGTACTACAACCGCGACGCCTGGCGCGGGACCTGGGAGAACGACGGCGGCGGGGTCCTGATGTCCCAAGCCGTCCACCAGATTGACCTTCTGCAGTGGTACCTGGGTGACGTGGCCGAGGTCTACGGCAAGGTCAACACCTACCGCCACGGCGACTACATAGAGGTAGAGGATTCCGCGACGGCGGTGATCACTTTTACGTCCGGGGCCATGGCTACGCTTGAGGCCTCCACCGCGGTATCGCCCAACCTCGGCATCCAGCTCCGCATCACGGGGGAAACGGGAGCCTCGGCTTCCCTCACGGAATTCCCTGAAGGAAGCGATGGCCGCCTGGACCTGTGGGCGGTAGGCGAAAGGATCGTCGTCGAGCCTGTCTACCCGGAAGGGGCGGAGCCCAACGTCGATCTGTCTGCCATCAACGGCCAGCTGGTTCCATTCCACACCCTTCAGGTCAAGGACTTTGTCCGTGCCTTGGAGACCGGAACCGAACCTGCCATCACGGGCAAGGACGCACTCAAGTCCCTGCGGATCCTGCTGGCCGTCTATGAGTCCTCCCGCACCGGCGAGCCCGTTCGCTTCGCGCCGGTCCACGCCGCTCATACGAGCATCCCGGAACTGCGGGTGGGCCAGAAGGTGGCAGGTTAAGCGATGGTTGCCAACTCACGCTTCGCGGAGCGCCCCCTGACCCTTGGCCGCAACGGCCGGATCCCGAAGACGCTACGCA
Source organism: Arthrobacter sp. 10L430 (assembly GCF_056395245.1). NCBI lineage: Bacteria > Bacillati > Actinomycetota > Actinomycetes > Micrococcales > Micrococcaceae > Arthrobacter > Arthrobacter sp. 10L430. The sequence goes on from NZ_JBFTJD010000039.1 coordinate 19,801, forward strand.
ACCGCCTCGCCTCGGCGCCGATGGAGCGCAATTACGGCACCACGGACGGTTACATCACCGAGCAATACATCGACTATCTGGTGACCAGGGCCAAGGCCGGCCTCGGCATGGTGACCACCGAAGCCACTTATATACGGGCCGACGGCAAAGGCCGCACCCACCAACTGGGCCTGCACACGGATGACATGATTCCCGGTCTCCGCCGCCTCACCGATGCCCTGCACGCCGAAGGCGCGCTTGCCGCCGTCGAACTTAATCACGGCGGCCGCACCGCGCAGTCCTCGGTGTCCGGACTCAGGAATGTGGCGCCATCGCCGGTGTCATGCGCGACGGCGGGTGGTGAAGTTCCACAGGAACTCACCGCCGCCGAGTGCTACGAACTCGTGGAGGCTTACGCGCAGGCGGCTCGCCGCGCAGTGGCAGCCGGCTTCGACGTCATCAACCTGCACGGCGCCCACGGGTACCTGATTCACCAGTTCATGTCGACGATTTCCAACCACCGCACGGACGAGTTCGCAGCGCCGGAGTTGTTCATGAACCTCGTGATCGACGCCGTCCGCGAGGCCGTGCCGGACACGATCCTGGGCATGCGCGTTTCCGTGGTGGAAGGCCCCGCCGATGGCATCAACGCCGAGCAGCAAGTGGCCATCGTCGCCAAGGCCGACTTGGACAAGCTCGACTTCCTGGACCTTTCCGCAGGCAGTTACGACGCCGGCGAATGGATTGTGCAGTCGGGGGAGTGGAAGCCCGGAGTCCTGTCCGACTACGCCAAGGCCTACCGCCAGTTCGGACTTCCGCTGGGCATGGCCGGGCGCCTCAACAGCCCGCAGATCATTGAGGAAGTCCTCAGCGAAGGAACCTGCGATTTCGTCAGCCTGGCCCGCGCCATCCACGCCGATCCGGCGTTCGTGGGCGGCGTGCTGCGCGGCGAACGCTACCGTCCCTGCATTGCGTGCAATGTCTGCATCGACAACCTCGGCCTCGGCCAGGTCACCTGCACCGTCAACCCTGCCGTCGGCCGCTCCCGCGTGACCGTGCCCACGCCCACCGTCCGCTCCGACTCCAGCGTGCTGGTGGTCGGTGCCGGACCTGCGGGCCTCACCGCCGCCCGCGAACTGGCCGAGGCCGGTGCCCGCGTGACGTTGATCGACGACGGCGCCCGGCCCGGTGGGCAGTTCGCCCTCGCCGAACGCATGAAGTCCACGCCGGACTTCCACCGTTTCGCCGATTGGTCGGGTTCGGAAAACGCCCGTTTGGGCGTGGAGGTACGCGTCGGAGCGCACATTGACACGTCCGACGCCGGCAGGCTGGCCCGAGATTTCGGCGCCGACGCCGTGGTGATTGCCACCGGTGGGCGCCGGCCGGCGATGGAGTTCGACTGCCCTGATGTCGAAGGCGGTGACTCACCGAGCGTCAGCGACATCCGGGACTGGCTCGCGGCCCATCCGGAGATCCTCGACGCCGGGACGTCACCGTCCGTGCCGACCGCCGTGACAATCTGGGGCGCAGACTCGGTGGCCATGTCCGTGGCTGACACCCTCGCGGCCAAAGGCACGGCTGTCTTGATCGTCGGTCCGCAGGCAGCGTTGGCTCCGGAGTCCGGGCGCCGTGCCAAGATTCTTGCCGTGCCGCGGCTGGAGGCAAACCCGCGGGTGCGGATCTTCCTGTCCAGCACCATCGAGGAATTCGACGGCGGCCGGGTACGGGTCAGCCGGACGGGACTTGCAGACGAATGGATCGATGCGCCCGGTGATCTGTTGGTCTCGCGTTCGGTGCTGCCACTTGACGCAACGCCCACGATCACCGAGCGCGAGGCCGAACTGGGCCGCGAAGCCGGCTTTCCCGTGGCACTTGCGGGAAGCATCGTCGAGCAGAAATCCGCCATCGTGTCCAATGCCGTTAAGAGTGGCTATGACGCAGCGCAAAGGATCGCAGCCGCACTGGCCCCCGTCACGAACGCCAGCAACAACCCCACCCTGAACGGAGCCCGCAAGTGACAGCACAAGCCCGCCGCCTAGGCCTCGCACAGCTATGCCTGGTGGGCACAGCGCCGCCGGACCTGGTCACCATCGCAGCGGAGGCCCGCTTCGATTTCATCGGAGCACGGGTCAGGCCCGTCACGGCAATGGAGCGGCCCTACAACCTCCAGCCGGGGTCGCCCATGCTCCAGGAAACCTTGGCGAGAATGGAGGACACAGGAATCACGGTTGAAGACATCGAGTTCCTGCTCCTGGATGGAACGGGCCTGCAGAACGGTGAGGATCAACGCAACGCCTGGCTGCAGATGATGGAGGCCGGCCAAGCGCTGGGCGCTTCCACACTGACAGTCGCTTGCTCGGACCCGGACATGGACAGGTTCGGCGACCACCTCGCGCAGATGACCCAGGACGGCAAGGCTTACGGCATCATGCCTGCGCTGGAACCAATCGCCTACCAAGCCGTCCGCTCGATTCCCCAAGCAGCCGTGTTGGCCCGCCGAGCCGGCTGCAAGGTGGTTGTGGATGCACTCCACTTCAACCGGTTCGGCGGCACCTTGGCGGAACTGGGAGCAGCCGCGGACGTCGTTCCATTGGTCCAACTCTGCGACGGCCCAGCGAATGCGCCTGCCAACAGGGACGGACTCGTGGCCGAGTCCCGTTCCGAGCGCGGTGTTCCAGGCGAAGGCGACTTTGATCTCGCAGCCTTGATCTCGGCGTTCCCGGAGGGTACCCCCATCAGCGTCGAAACGCCCTCGGACAGCCGGGTGGCGGCCATGGGCGGACTGGCGTGGGCCAGACACCTCAAGGCAGCCGCCGATTTCACCCTGAACGGCGCCGTCCAGGACACCACGACACATACTTGGAGCGAGAATTGAACACCACTGCAAGCCCCCGCCGGATGGACTGCGATGTCCTGGTAGTAGGCTCCGGCGCCGGCGGCCTGTCCGCAGCTGTGACCGCGGCCTATCACGGACTGAAAGTCATCGTCGTGGAGAAGGCTCCAGTCTGCGGCGGCGCAACATCGTGGTCCGGCGGTTGGGCCTGGGCGCCGGGCAACCCGTTGGCGAAGGCGGAAGGCGTCGACGAGGACACGGAAACGTTCCGAACCTATCTCCGCGAGGTCCTTGGCGATGACTACCAAGCCGAAAAGGTGGACGCGTTCCTCGAAGCCGCTCCGCACATGGTTGACTTCTTCCACAAAAAGACCTCCCTGCAGTTTGTCCCCGGCAGCAGGATCAACGATATTTACGGCAAGCTCCCGGGCGCCGGAAGAGGCAACCGCTCCGTGGGCCCGAAGCCTTTCAATGCACGCAACATCAGGCCCGGCCTGCGAGCCAAAATGCGCCACCAGCTCTACGAAACCTCCTTCCTGGGCATGGGCATCATGGCCGGACCGGACCTTTCAAAATTCCTTTCGGCGTCGCAAGGCAATCCCCAAGGAATCTTCCACGCGGGCTGGCGCTTCGGCTTCCACCTGCTGGATTTGCTGACGCATCGCCGCAACATGCAGCTGGTCAACGGCACGGCCCTGACCGGCAGGCTCATGAAATCCGCGGACGATCTTGGCGTCGATCTGCGCGTCTCCACGCGTGCCACAGCGTTGCTTACCGATGAGAGGGGAAAGGTGACGGGCGCCGTCGTACATTCTTCTGAAGGTGAGCTGCAGATCAACACTGTCCGCGGCGTCGTGCTCGCCTCGGGCGGCTTCCCCAACAACGTGCAGCGGCGCAAGGAGCTGTTCCCCAAAACGCCTACCGGCCGGGAGCACTGGACCCTTGCTCCGGGGGAGACCACCGGTGATGGCATCAACCTGGCGCAGGCCGTGGGAGCCCGGTTCAAAACCACAGTGAAGTCGGCGGCGGCGTGGTGCCCGGTGTCGCTGGTGCCGTACCGCAACGGCAGGACCGGCGTGTTCCCGCACATCATGGACCGCGCCAAGCCGGGCAGCATCGGCGTCCGCGCAGACGGGAAGCGGTTCGTGAACGAGGCCAACGGCTACCACGACTACGTCGAGGCGCTTCTGGCAGCAACGCCCGAGGGTGAAACCGTGGAGTCCTGGCAGATCGCTGACAGCCGGTTTGTTCGCAAGTTCCCGCTGGGCATGGCCAAGCCGCTGCCAGTTCCGCTCTTCCCGTACCTGCGCTCCGGATACCTGATTAAGGGGCAGACGCTGGAGGAACTGGCGAGGAAATGCGGCATCGATCCTGCGGGGCTGTGCGAAACCGTGGCGACGTTCAACACGAACGCCCGTTCCGGCGTCGATCCTGATTTCGGCCGTGGCGAGACGGCCTTCAACCGCTACGGCGGCGACGCCGGCAACCAGCCCAACCCCTCGCTGGGGCCTATCGAGCAGGGCCCGTTCTATGCGGTGCGCGTGGTGCCGGGCAGCTTCGGGACGTTCGCGGGCCTGGACACCGACGGCCTTGGCCGGGCGCTCAACAACGACGGCGAGCCCATCGACGGTCTGTACGTCGCAGGCAATGACCAAGCCAACGTCATGGGTGGCCACTACCCGGCGGGCGGCATCAACCTTGGCCCGGCGCTGACGTTCGGTTACATCGCCGGCCGCGACCTGGCGGGCGTAAATAATTATGAGGTTGCGGGTGTCCAGATTCCGCTCATCGGGTTGGGGACAGCCGTTGATGGATGAGGGGGCGACTGGGCCGTCGCGCTAGGGGAGGGAGTGGGCTCGAACCTGTCTGTACCCCTCCTCCTGGAGGGGGAAACGGAAGCCGGCCTGAACAGGCAAGAGGAAGCTACTCCGCGTCAATTTCCTCCAGCAGATCCTTTGCCGCTTTGCGGATGTCCTCGTGATCGTGCTGCGCCGCACGACTCTCGAGCGAAATGATCGCGCAGCGGTGGACCTTCTTGAAGTCGCCGAACGGAAAGCTGACGCTTCCCTTGGTCCCCTCGGATTGTTCCTTGTCAATGCCGAGGTGCCACTTCGAGAATTCAGCAAACCCGTGCTTGTCGATGAACGCGTTTTCATCATCGGTGGACGGCGCGTGTTCGCTCCAGTCATCGCGGATGTCCTGCTGCACCTTCCCCTGTTTTACGAGCTCGCGGGCGAGTTCCAAAGCCTTGCGGTTCAGTTTCGTGGCCATCTGGTGCCTCCGCAGTGGGTTCCGGTGTTGGGCTGGGCGGGCAGAGCCGAGTCCATCTCTAGGCTAGAACCGTCGACGGCGGCCCGCCAGTATCGAGGCAAGCTCACCCTGATGACTCCCGGTTTTCCATCCGGACCCAGGGATTTACCCCGCGGAGACTCCGCCGAAACGTTTCCACAACAATGGGTGCCTAGCTTGGCAGCATGACCTTTGAAGCCATGGCCAGGATCCGCGACAGCATCGTTGACGCGTTCTTCCCCGCCCAGCCCAGCACCGCGGAGCAAGCCACCGACGCCCTGCGCGAGGTGACGCGCTGGGCCTGGCTGCCTGCCCTGAGCGGCGTTGCCGTGTCCGGGGACCACGCCCGCAGGGCCCATGAAACCGCCGTGCGGGCGGCCGCGGAATAGCCTCACATCGGCGATAGATGTCGCGTCGCCCACACTAGTCTTCCATTTGCTGCATAATGACCTAAACTGCTTCACTGAGGTGCCTGAAATGGCGCTGCGCAGCAACGAAAGTGAACAACCACATGGCTACCGATTACGACGCCCCACGCAAGACAGAAGAAGAGTCTCCCTCCGAATCGCTGGAGGCCCTTCAGGCGTCCCGCGGCGGCGGCGCCCAGACCGCTGTTATCGACGTCGACGAGAACGACACCGCTGAAGGCATTGACCTTCCGGGCGCAGATCTCTCCGGCGAAGAACTGACGGTCATTGTTGTTCCCGAGCAGTCCGATGAATTCACGTGCTCCTCCTGCTTCCTGGTCCGTCACCGGTCCCAGGTCGCACGCGAAAAGAACGGCATGAAGTACTGCCGCGACTGCGAAGGCTAATACTGCCCTTAGGCGCGCGCTCTTCATAGCAAAGCAACGCGAGACGCCGGCAGCCCAACAGGGAAGCTGGCGCCTCGCTTTTTTGTGCCCTTTTCCGCCCGCACAGCCGGGGTTATAGGACAAAACGTGTGTAATTCCCGGGTGTGTCATGTGCGTCCTGCCCATCCGGTGCGGTGCCAGAGGCCTTCTTCAGGGCTGAGTCCGGTGCTGTAGAGCTCGGGGCCGGGGTCCCGTTCTGTCGGGGCGCTGGCTTTGGT
>NZ_JBFTJD010000040.1:0-22111 GCF_056395245.1 Arthrobacter sp. 10L430
GTGATAGCCCTGCGTTCACTCATCGAAAGCTCCATGGCTCACAATGCCGACGCGGCAGACACCACCCCGGCGGACACGCCGCTACGCGGGCATTCTCAAATGATTCTTCGAATACCGCTACGCGGGCATCTTCGATGAGTCAACGCGGCATCTCGACAATTTCCTCGACGCGGAGCACCATGGGAACTGTATCTGTAGTCTCGGACCGACCGGCTTCGACCGCACGCCGTCGGCCACGAATCAGGGCTCTGACGGCTCAACAGAACCACAACTTATCCCTTCGAGAACCGGAAAGTCCCGTGTTGTCGCCTAGTTCGGTGGCGGGTCCGGTTCCGAGGCCTCTTCCCTTCCCTGGGCTGGGCGACAGAGAAAAGCAGAAGGGTCCCGCTGGATCCGCGCCGCTCTGGCATCGGTCCGGTACCGCAATCTGCGGGCCGGTACCTTCCCGGCCGCACCGCGGCTGCCAACGCCCAGCGTAAAGGAATGAGTCGCATGACTCTCACACCAAAAAACCACCAATGGCCGCACCCGCTGCGCCTCCTCCTCGCCTTTTTGGCGGCCATCCTCCTGCCGCTGTCACTTAGTACCGCTGCTTTTGCCGACGATGAGAACTCGCCGAAGACCTGGACCGTCCAAGTCGGCTCGGAGTCTTCAGACCAGGCCATCCAGGGCATGTCCTTCCTTCCGTCGAACATCTATGTCAACGCCGGGGACAAGATCAAGTGGGAGGCAAACTCCGCAGAAATCCACACCGTGACGTTCCTGGCGAAAGGCCAGCCGCTCAAGCCGTTCAACCCCTTTGATCCGAAGCAGTTGAGCCGGCAGGGAGGCGCCACGTATGACGGACACTCGTACTACAACTCCGGAATCATGGCCAATGTCTCCAACAGCGGCTTCAAGGAGGCGGAGCACTACACGCTGAAGTTCACGCACACCGGCAAGTTCACCTACTACTGCGTCGTTCACGGCATGGCGATGAAGGGTACGGTCCATGTCCGCGCCGCCGGAACGGACTACCCGTTCACGCAGTCGCAGTACGACCGCCAGACCAAGAAAGAGGAACGGAAGATCGTGCGGGACGGCGAGAAGCAATGGGAGGCGGCCCGCAAGCAGGCCAGCAACCACAAGGTGATCGCCGGGACGGACAACGAAACCGCGATGCTGATGCGGTTCGTCCACCATGAGATAGTCGTCCACCTCGGAGACACTGTGACCTTTGTGAATGCCGGGATGGGTGCGCCGCACACCGTGACGTTCGGGCATGAGCCGACCAATGTGTTCGCGCCGGTGGGCAATCCCAAGAACTTCAAGGGCGGGGACCTCAGCTCCGGCCTGATGGAGCCCGGGGCAAAATTCACCGTGACCTTCAACAAGGTGGGCGAGTACGACTACCTCTGCGCCCTGCATGACTACATGGGCATGGTGGGAGAGGTGGAAGTCAGGCCCTGACCGGACTCCTGATGTCTCCTTGTGACGACTGCAGTGCCCTGCCTACCCTTGCACTAGAGGCCAGGGACAGCAGCAAAGGAGCCAGAGCCATGAGCACCAGGATCTACTTCGACGAATACGGCGGCCCGCAGGTCCTGAAGGTAGGAGCCGAGGAACTGCCTGAGCCCGGCGAGGGCCAAGTCCGCGTGGAATTCCGGGCGGTCAGCGTCAACCCTGTCGACTGGAAACTTGTGGCCGGCTACCTGAAACAATGGGCACCGCTGGATTTTCCGGCGGTGCCCGGCAGCGAGGCAGCCGGCGTGGTCACAGCTGTGGGGCCCGCCTTCGAGGGGTTTGCCGTAGGCGATGAAGTGATCTGGAACGGCCTCACCGGCGGCTACCGCACGGAAGCCCTGGTCCCGGCCGAACAGCTCACCCCGCTCCCTGCCGGCGTCGACTTCGAACAGGCGGCGTGCATCCCCGTGGCCGGCGGCACCGCGTACTCTGCCCTGAAGCAGCTCGGAGTGGGCCCCGGAGACACCCTCCTCATCCATGCCGCGGCCGGAGGAGTGGGCTCGGCCGCGGTCCAGATCGCCGTAGCACTCGGGGCACGGGTGGTCGGCACGGCGTCCGAGTCCAACCACGAGTACCTCCGCGAGTTGGGTGCCGAACCCGTGACCTACGGAGCGGGGCTGGCAGACCGGGTGCGGGATCTGAGCCACGCCACCGGTGATGTCACCGCTGTGTTCGACACCATCGGCAACGACGAGGCCGTTGCCGCGACGGCCCAACTGCTGCAGGACCGCAGCCGCGCCGTAACAACAGTTCCCGGCAAGCACTCGGCGGAAGCCGGAATCGCCGCCGTCCGGCAGCTGGAAGGACGCGTTGAGGAAGTGGCTACCCTCACTGCGGACGGCCAGATCACCTTCCACATCTCCCACCGGATGCCCCTCATTGAGGCTGCCGATGCCCTGGAGATCAGCAGGACGGGCCACGGCCGCGGCAAGATCGTGCTGCTGCCCTAGGAGCCCGGATCAGAGTCCTGCCCTGGGCTCCTCCGGACCCTCGTGCTTCCACCAGGTGTCGAAGATGCTGACCGGAACGGTGCGCTTGTGCCGGGTCCGCAGGAACTTCTGCTCGATGGCCACGGCCACGTTCTCCGGGACATCACGGCCCTCGAGGTAGTCGTCGATCTGGTCATACGTGATGCCGAGTTCGTCCTCGTCCGTGCGGCCGGGCTTGCCGTCCAGGAGGTCGGCCGTGGGCACCTTCTCCCAAATCCGTGCGGGCGCGCCAAGTTCGGCAAGCAGTGCACGGTTCTGCCGCTTGTTCAGGCCGAAGAGCGGCAGGATGTCCGCGCCGCCGTCGCCGAACTTGGTGAAGAACCCCGTCACGGACTCGGCGCCGTGGTCCGTGCCGATAACCAGGTAGTTGTGCTCACCGGCCAGGGCATACTGGGCGATCATGCGCGTCCGGGCCTTGGTATTGCCCTTATGGAAGTCGGAGATCTCCGATCCGACGGTCTTTTCGAACTCGTCCTCGAAACCGTCCACGGCCGCCGAAATGTTGAAGGTCCACTCCGTCTTTGCCTGGATGAAGTCCAGGGCGGCCTGGGCGTCGTCTTCGTCATGCTGCACGCCGTAGGGGAGGCGGACCGCCACGAAGTTGGCTTCGGTGCCCTCGGCCTGGAGCTCCTCGACGGCGAGCTGGGCAAGGCGTCCCGCCAACGAAGAGTCCAGGCCTCCGGAAATGCCCAAAACAAAGCCCTTCGTGCGGGTGGCTTTCAGGTACTCCTTTAGGAAAGTGACGCGCTTGCGCACCTCCTCGGGAGGATCGATCCGGGGCTGGACGCCCATTTCTTCAATGATCTTGGCCTGGAGTTCGCGCATGTGCCCAGCCTAGTCAGCGGCGTCGGCAACGCTCAACTGTGTCCGCACCGTCACTTCCATGCGTGGGTCGCGCCGGGTGCCGGGCCGGTGGAGCCTCGGACCGTCAGGTGGGTGGGCATCACCGACCTGCTGCGTGTGCCGCCGCCGGCCAGCGGGTTCAGCTGGGCCAGCAGCATGGAGACGGCCACGCGGCCGGCTTGTTCAATCGGTGACGCCATGGTGGACAGCGGCGGATTGCAGAAGTCGGCGCCGAAGATGTCGTCGCAGCCCACAATGCTCATGTCCTCGGGAACACGGATGCCGCGTTCGCGGAGGCGCTGGAGCATGCCGATGGCGATGAGGTCGTTGAACGCGATGCACGCAGTCACTCCGCTGTGCACGGCGGCGTCCGCGGCAGCTGCGCCGGACTGCGTCTTGGGGGCGAACGGACCGAGCCTGCGGACTTCCACGCCGCGTTCCTCGGCTGCCTCGGACAATGCGGTCCAGCGCCGTTCGCTGGACTGGGACGTCGTGGGCCCGGCCATGTAGGCGACCCGGGTGTGGCCCAGCGAGATGAGGTGGTCGAGGGCCTGACTGGTGGCGGACGGGGTGTCAATGAGGACCGCAGGGACCCCGGGAACGTCGCGGTTCATGGTGACCATAGGCATCTTTGCGGCCGCAGCCAGCAGGGCTTCGTCACTGAGCCTGGATGCGGCAACAATGATGCCGTCCGCACTCTTGCGCAGTTGCTCCATGGTGCTGGCTTCCACCTCATCGGATTCCTCCGTGTCCACGAGCAGCTGGGTGTACCCGGCCGCCTTGAGCTGGAGCTGCGTGCCCCTGATGAGGTCGAAGTAGAACGGGTTGGTAATGTCCGGGACCAGGACTCCCACGGCACCTGTCCGGCCGGAGCTGAGCGCCTTCGCCTGGCTGTTGGGGATGTAGTGCAGTTGGGCCGCAGCCGCCTCGATCCGCAGGCGCGTCCTGATGTTGACGCGGTCAGGAGTCGAGAGGGCCCGGGAAACGGTGGAGGCCGCGACGCCGCAGAGCGCGGCAATGTCATGGATGGTGGGCGGACGGTCCACTGCTGCTGGTTGCGTCGTAGCCACGGCGCTCCTCTCTGAACGTGGTGGCCGGGCCGGAATGGCCGGGGGCGGACAGGCGGGCCTGTGACTGCCGCCACAGATCCCGTCAGCAAAGAATGCCACAGATTGTCAAAGTTTGGCAATCGGTTGTCATTGCCGGCCAAGCTGGCTAAACTGGCCTGGACACCGTTTGTGAACTGGGTCACCGCGCTGGAGCAGGAAGGCGAGCTTTCACCGCGGCGGCCGCTAAACCCAGGAGATCCGCGTGAGCAAATCAACAACCGCAGTCTGGCCGCTCTCAGGCTTTGGCGATGAAATAGATCCGGATCCCGCGGTGCAGGCCGCGGTATTGCTGGCCTTAGGTGCCAGCCACATTGAGGTGCGCAGCGCCTGGGGCACTAATGTCTCCGAGCTGGAACCGCAGCAGGTTGCCACCCTCAAGGAAATCCTCGATGAGAAGGGCCTCAAGGTCTCGGCCGTGGCCAGCCCCATCGGCAAGGTGGACGTCTCGCTGCCCGTCGAGCACGAAGTGCAGCGGCTCCGCCAGATCATCTCCGTGGCCAAGGGCCTGGATACCAAATACATCCGTATCTTCTCGTTCTACCGGGCCGAAGGCCAGAGCCAGGAAGACATCCGGGACGACGTCATCGCCCGCCTGGGTGCGCTGGCCGCGGAAGCCGCGGAGGCCGGCGTCGTGCTTCTGCATGAAAACGAGAAGGGAATCTACGGCGACACCCCCGAACGCGTCCTCGACATCATGAAAACCGTGGACTCCCCGTCGCTGCGCATCGCCTGGGACAACGCCAACTTCGTCCAGGTGGGCGTCAAGCCCTACACCGACGGCTACGCCATGCTGCGCCCCTACCTTGAGTATTTCCAGGTCAAGGATGCGCTGTCCACCAGCGGGGAAGTGGTGCCCTCTGGCGAGGGCGACGGCGAACTGGACGCCACCATTGCCGCCTTGAAGGCGGACGGCTTCACCGGCTTCGCCTCGCTGGAACCCCACCTGGCCAGCGCCCATGAGCTGGGCGGATTCTCGGGGCCGGTGGCCTTCGGCGTCGCGGCCCGCGCCTTTGCCGCGCTCGCCGCGAAAAATGGGGTTGAACTCTCTTGAGCACGACGGCGGCGGTCATCGGCTGCGGCGACGTTTCCGCCGTGCATTTCGAAGCGGTTGCAAAGCTCGACGGCGCCACGCTGGTTGCGGTCTGCGATTCGGATCCGGGGCGGCTGGCTTCCGCGGTGGCCGCCTACGGCGTCCCCGGCTTCGCTGACCACCTCGCCCTTATTGAGGCCGTCCGGCCGGACGTGGTGCACATCTGCACCCCGCATGACCAGCACGCCTCGGTGGCTGCGGATTGCCTGGAGCGCGGCGTCAATGTCATCGTGGAGAAGCCGCTGGCCCACACGCTGGCGGAGGGACGGCGGCTGGTTGAAGCCGCCTCGGCAGCCAGGGCGAAAATCGCCGTGTGCTTCCAGAACCGGTACAACGCAACGTCGCAGGCCATGCACTCGCTGCTCTCTACGGGCGAGCTGGGGGCCGTGGTGGGAGCGTCGGCAACAGTGATGTGGCAGCGTTCCGCCGAGTACTACCAAAGCCGCCCGTGGCGGGGGACGTGGGCCGGCGGTGGCGGCGGGCTGATGATGAACCAGGCCATCCACACCGTGGACCTGCTCCAGTGGCTGGTTGGCGACGTCGTGACGGTCAGCGGCAACGCTTCCACGCGCTTCCTGGCCGGCACTATTGAGGTGGAAGACACCGCGGAATTCGTTGCGGAACATGCCAACGGTGCCCGGAGCGCCTTCTATGCCACCCTGGCCAATGCCTTCAACGCGCCCGTAACACTCGACGTCGTCACGGAAAAGGCCGTCCTGAGCCTGCGGGACGACCTCACGGTCACCTATGCGGACGGACGCGTAGACGTCACTCCGGAGCGCAAGAGCGACTCCGGCGGCCGCTCCTACTGGGGTGTGTCGCACGAGCTGCTGATCAACGACTTCTATGGCCGGCTGGACGAGGCGGAGACGTTCTGGATCGGCCCCGCGGAGGCCGAAAAGTCGCTGCGCATCATCAAGGATATTTACCGGCAGAGCTACCCGGCGCCTGCCCACAGGATGTCCTGAGCCGTCTGTTCGGCAACTGGTTGTGGCTGTTTGAGCAAAGTCAGGCCGCGGTATTTCAGCCCATTCGAGTCAAAATGGCAGTCGTTTTGACAATCGGTTGCCAAAACGGGCAACAATGCGTACGCTGAATCTCGCAAGGCCGGTGTGGTCCACGCCACACCGGCCTATTCCGTAAGCATCACGTTCCAAAGATCCAAGGAGCCAACAATGAAGTTAGGTCCCAAGGCGGCAGTGACCGCCCTAACAGTCAGCGCGGCGCTTGCCCTGACCGCGTGCGGCGGCACCGCAAACTCCGGCTCAGCCGCCGGCGCCGCCACTGCGCTGACGATCGGCACGATCCAGGACGTACGTTCCTGGGACCCGGCCCAGGCCCACGTGGGGCACGTCCTCCAGCCCTACCAGGCCGTGTATGACACCCTGATCCTCCGCGAACCGGACGGAAAGCTCAGCCCTATGCTGGCTACCGCCTGGAAGTACAACAGCAACAGCACCAAGCTCACTGTGGACCTGCGGACTGACGTCACCTTCAGCGACGGAGCCAAGTTCGACGCCGAAGCGGCCAAGGCGAACATGGACCACTTCAAGAAGGCCAACGGCCCGCAGATGGCCCAGCTCAATGCGGTCAAAGATGTGGCCGTTGTGGATGCCGACACCATCGACATCAACCTCACCACCCCGGACCCGGCCCTGGAATACTTCCTCAGCCAGGCTGCGGGCCTGATGGGCAGCCCCAAGGCACTTGGAAGCGAAGGCATCAAGACCGAACCGGTGGGCTCCGGCCCGTACGTGATGGACAAGGCGGCGTCGGTCAAGGACTCCCAGACCGTTTTCACTGCCCGCAAGGACTACTGGAACAAGGACCTACAGAAGTACTCCAAGCTGACCTTCAAGATCCTGCCGGACCTTACCGCCCGCACCAACGCCCTTGTCTCCGGCCAGGTCGATGCCACGATCCTGGATCCCAAGAACGGCAAGCAGGCGGAGGGCGCCAAGATGAAGCTGGCCGCCAACGAAGTGGACTGGCAGGGCCTGCTCCTCCTGGACCGCGACGGCACCAAGAACCCGGCGCTCGCGAACGTCAAGGTCCGCCAGGCCATTAACTACGCCTTCGACCGCAAGACGATCCTTGACCAGGTCATGCTGGGCCAGGGAACCCCGACGTCCCAGCCGTTCGGCAAGGCCAGCGGGGCCTGGACCGAAGAGCTCGAGAACTACTACAGCTACGACCCGGCCAAGGCAAAGCAGCTCCTCAAGGAAGCCGGCTTCGAAAGCGGCGTAACCCTGGAAATCCCTGGCGTTCCCGGTTTCGAAACGCAGATCTCCGTGGTCCAGCAGCAGTTGGCGGACGTGGGCATCACCCTCAAGGTTGGCGCCGCGCTGACCAATACCTTCACCTCTGACATTGCCGCGCAGAAGTTCACCAGCATGTACTTCTCGCTCTTCCAGGGCCAGCCCACGGTCGCCACCGACCAGATTGTTTCCACCAAAGCGCTCTACAACCCGTTCAAGAACGCGACGCCGGAGCTGGACGCCAAGATCGCGGCAGTGCGCAACGGAGGTGCCGATGCCGGCAAGCTGGCTCAGGAAGTCAACAAGTACGTCGTCGAACAGGCATGGTTCGCCCCGCTGTTCCGGGTCAACCAGATGTACTACCACAACTCCAAGGTGAACGTCAGGCCGCAGATCCAGCAGGCCGTTCCGTCCATCTACAACTACTCACCGGCCAAGTAGGACACCATGATCAGGTTCATTGCGAAAAGGCTGGGAAGCGGGCTGGTGGTGCTGTTTGTGGTCTCCGCGCTCACCTTCTGCCTGCTCTATGTCTCCAGCGGAAGCATCGCCAGGAACATCCTGGGTGACCAGGCCACTGTTGAACAAGTGGCGATGAAGGAACACGAGCTGGGGCTGGACCAGCCCCTAATGACCCGTTATTTCTCCTGGCTGGGCGATGCCCTGACCGGAAACCTTGGTGCTTCGTGGTTCAGCTCGAATCCGGGTGGCCAATTCCCTGGCCACCCGGATTCCGGTCACCATGACCATGGTTTTCACCGCAATGATCCTGATCGCCATCTGCGCCGCACTGATCGGTGTGGCCGCGGCCGTCAAGCGCGGCTGGGTGGACAGGGTGGTCCAGGTTGGCGCCATCATCGGGGACTCGATCCCCGGGTTCGTGATTGGCGTCATCCTGGTCACCATCCTGGCCATCCAGATGGGACTGTTCCCTGCCACCAGCACCATCTCCCCGGACTCCGGGGCCGAGGCGTGGGTCTATTCCATGTCCCTTCCCGTGATTGCCCTGTTGATCAACGGCGTCACGGGAGGCGCGCAGCAGATCCGCAGCGCGGTCATCAAACAGCTTGAGCGCGACTATGTCCGCACCCTGCGCAGCCGCGGCATCGGTGAGCGCGAGATCCTCTTCAAGCACGTACTGCGCAGTGCTGCACCGGCCGGCCTGACCGTGCTGAGCCTGCAGCTGATCGGCATGCTTGGCGGAGTGGTCATCATCGAGCAGATCTTTGCCCTTCCGGGCATGGGTCCGCTGGCGGTCGCCGCTACCGGCCAGTCGGATCTTCCCGTGGTGATGGGCGTCGTTATGTACACGGTGGTCGTCGTCATTGTGGTGAACCTGCTGGTGGACATTCTTAATGGCTGGCTCAACCCGAAAGTACGTGTGTCATGAGCGATTCCGTGGAAACCGCGGCAGCTGCCGCCCCTGCACCTGCCGCCCCCACGCCCTCCAATCACGCGGGGCAGAGCGGCACTGTGGTCCGCTCCACCGTGATCCGGCGCCTGTTCAAGAACCCCCTTGGCATCGCTGCCACGGTAATTCTGCTGGCGATCTCGTTTCTGGCCATCCTCGCGCCCGTTCTGGCGCCCTTTGACCAGAATCACGCAAACATCGCCAAAACCCTGGCCGCACCGGACTCCGTGAACATCCTCGGAACTGACAGTTCAGGCCGTGATGTCTGGAGCCGGCTGCTGTTCGGTGCGCAGCTGACGCTTCTTTCGGCGTTGCTGTGCGCCGGCGTCGCCATTGTCATCGGCCTGCCGGCCGGCCTGATCGCCGGCTACTATTCCGGAAAGTTCGAGGCGGTCTCCAACTGGGTGGTCAGCATTCTCATGAGCCTCCCCGGCCTGATCGTGCTGCTGACCATCCGGGCGGCCTTCGGCCCGTCGGTATGGATGTCCATGATCGCCTTCGGCGTCCTGATCAGTCCGTCCTACTTCCGGCTGACCCGCACAGCCGTCCAGTCGGTCCGGAACGAACTGTATGTTGACGCCGCACGCGTGTCCGGGCTCTCCGACCTCAGCATCATTGCCCGCCACATCTTCTCCGTGGTCCGGGCACCCATCATCATCCAGACCGCGGCGATTGCAGGTGTTGCCATCGCCATCCAATCCGGCCTGGAATTCCTGGGCTTGGGCGATCCCACCAAGGCCACCTGGGGCGTCATGCTCTCGGAAGGCTTCAAGAACGTCTACCTGAACCCGACCCTGCTGTTCTGGCCGGCTGTGGCCATGGCGCTGACCATCGGCGGGCTGGTCCTGCTGGGCAACGCCATCCGTGACGCTCTGGAGGATGGCGAAAAGATCAGGCACCGCAAGAAGCAGGCAACCCCGGTGATGGGCACGACGGCGGCACCAGCCACCGCGCGCCAGTCACGTAAGTCGGTGGCCGCCGTCGACGCCGGAACCGAGCACCACCTGGTAAAGGTGACCAACCTCGGCGTCGGCTACCCGCAGGCAGACGGCACCGTCAAGAAGGTGGTGGACGACGTTTCCTTCCACGTGGACCGCGGCGAGATCCTGGGCATTGTGGGTGAATCCGGTTCGGGCAAGTCCCAGACGGCGTTCTCCATCCTGGGTCTGCTTCCGGACAACGCCCGGCTCGTGGCCGGTTCCATCCAGTTCGACGGCAACTACACCGTGGCACCGGGCGAGGAACGCGTCGACCAGGCGCGGCTGTCCAAGCTGCGCGGCAGGAGGATCTCCTACATTCCGCAGGAGCCCATGAGCAACCTGGACCCCGCCTTCACCATCGGCTACCAGCTGGTGACGCCGATGGTGCGTGTCCTGGGAATCTCGAAGGCTGAGGCGACGGCGCGGGCGCTGAAGCTCCTGACCGACGTCGGAATCGTCAATCCGCACCGGACGTTTGGCGCCTACCCGCACGAGGTCTCCGGAGGCATGGCCCAGCGTGTGCTGATCGCGGGAGCCATCAGCTGCGAGCCGGACCTGGTGATCGCCGACGAGCCCACCACGGCCCTGGACGTCACGGTGCAGGCCGACGTCCTGGACCTCCTGCGCGAACTCCAGCAGCGACTGAACATCGGCGTCATCCTGGTGACCCACAACTTCGGTGTGGTGGCGGACCTCTGCGACCGCGTGGCCGTCATGCAGAACGGCCGGCTTGTGGAGGAAGGGTCCGTCCGCGACATCCTCCGCAACCCGAAAGAGCACTACACCCGGACCCTCCTGGCGTCGATGCTCGAAGGCAAAACACCCATGTCCATGCTTGTATCCAGCCAGAAGGAGCCGGTCGCATGAGCACCACGGAGAGCGCCCCGCTGCTGACGGTGGACAACCTGGTTGTGGAATATCCCAGCAAGAAGTTCCGGGCCAAGCCGTTCCGGGCCCTGACGGACATCAGTATTTCCATCGGCCAGGGCGAAACCCTGGGTCTGGTGGGGGAGTCCGGTTCCGGAAAAACCACCCTGGGCCGGGCAGTCCTGGGCCTTGCCCCGGTGACGGGCGGAAAGATCATCTTCGAAGGCAAAGACATCAGCCACGCCACGCGCAAGCAACGGCGCACGCTCAGCCGCGACCTCCAGGTGGTCTTCCAGGATCCATACACCTCGCTGAACCCGGCCCTGGAGATCGGCGCCATCCTCGCCGAGCCCCTCGGGGTACAGGGCATGGAGTCCGTAGCGGCCAGGAAGCGCGTCAAGGAATTACTCGACCAGGTGGGCTTGCCCTCGGACGCCATCCACCGGCTGCCGCGTGAGTTCAGCGGCGGCCAGCGCCAGCGGGTCGCGATCGCCCGAGCCCTGGCACTCTCGCCGAAGCTGATTGTCTGCGACGAACCCGTCAGTGCCCTGGACCTGTCCACCCAGGCGCGGGTGCTCGACCTGTTCCTGCAGATCCAGAAGGACACCGGCGTTTCCTACCTGTTCGTCTCCCACGACCTCGACGTGGTCCGGCACATCAGCCACCGCGTCGCCGTGATGTACCACGGGGAGATCGTCGAACAGGGCCCCGCCGGCGTCGTCACCACCGACCCCGACCACCCCTACACCCAGCGGCTGCTGCTGGCGTCTCCGGTCCCCGATCCGGACCGGCAGGAACAGCGCCGGGCGGACCGGCACCGGCTGCTGGAAAACCAGCAGCATCAAATTGAACAGGCCGGCGCCGTCGCCTAACGGCGTTCGCCTAACAGCGTTCGTCTAACACCGGGCGGCGGCATCGGGTGACAGCACGAAACCGGCAAAATGGCCCTTAGGGGCCCGGAACACCACGGAGGAAACAGTGGCCAAAATTGGCGTACAAGCGATGATGTTGAAAGACAGCTTCACCGAACTCGGCGCGTTTGAAACGCTCCGCAAGGTCAGCGCGATCGGCTACAACGCCGTCGAGATCTCCCAGATTCCCATGACTCCGGAAAACGTCGCTGAACTGGAGCGTTCCCGCAGCGAACTGGGCATGGATATTGCAGCCTTGTCCGTGGCCATGGAGACACCCCAAGGCCGTCCCGGTGACTCGCTCAGGGACGACTTCGACAAGATCGTGGATGACGCCAAGCGCCTCGACTCCACGCTTCTTCGGATCGGCATGCTGCCGTTCCCCGCCATGAAATCGATTGGCGCAGTCATTGACTTCGCCAAGCAGGCGAACGAATACGCCGAACGCCTGCGGGAACAGGGCCTCGGCCTGTATTACCACAACCACCACATCGAGTTCGCGAAGTTCGACGGCAAGTACATGCTGGACATCATCGCCGAGAACTCCCCCGCCATGGGCATGGAAATCGATGTTCACTGGGTACAGCGCGGCGGCCTCGACCCTGTCCGCACCCTGGAAAAGTACGCGGGCCGTACGGCCATGGTGCACCTGAAGGACTACCGGATCGGCGAATTGCCCGAGTCCTCCTTCGGGCTGCTGGACTCCGGGGACTTTATGGGCTTCATGGCGGAGTTCAAGAACGTGGTGCAGTTCGCCGAAGTGGGCGAAGGCAACCTGGACTTCCCCGCCATCATTCCGGCCGCGCAGGCTGCCGGCGCCCAGTACATGCTCGTGGAGCAGGACGAACTCTACGGCCGCACTGTGTGGGATGCCCTGCAGACCTCCTACGACAACCTGGTGGCCATGGGCCACGCGGGCCTCTTCTAACCACTGATCCCGATCATCCGGTTTCGACAAGCTCAACCAACGAAAAGGAAATTATCTGTGAGCACCAAAGTACGCCTGGGCATCATCGGCCTGGGCCAGCAGGGCGGCGCCTACGCCAGGTTCATCACCGACGGGCTGGTCCCGAACATGGAGATCGGCGCCATCTGCGACACCGACCCCGCCAAGAAGGAACTGGCCTCGGCCACGTACCCGGAGGTTGCCTTCTACGACGACTACATCGCCATGCTGGAAAGCGGCGACGTGGATGCCGTGGTCACCTGCGTGCCGCACTTCCTGCATCCGGAAATGGGCATCGAAACGCTCAAGCGCAACATCCACGCGCTCGTGGAGAAGCCCGCCGGCGTGTACACGAAGCAGGTTAGGGAGCTCAACGAGTTTGCCGCCGGCAAGCCTGAGCTCTCCTTCGCCATCATGTTCAACCAGCGCAACAACCCGCTGTACCAGAAGCTCAAGGAGATCGTCGGCAACGGCGAGATCGGCAGCATCCGCCGCACCAACTGGATCATCACCAACTGGTGGCGCCCGCAGGGCTACTACAACTCCAGTGAATGGCGCGCCACGTGGGGCGGCGAAGGCGGCGGCGTGCTGGTCAACCAGGCACCGCACCAGCTGGACCTGTGGCAGTGGATCTGCGGCGTGCCCAAGTCCGTCTACTCCAAGGTTGCCTACGGCTTCCGCCGCGACATCGCAGTGGAGGACGAAGTCACTGCGGTCGTGGACTATGGCAACGGCGCCACGGGCGTCTTCGTGACGGCCACGCACGACCTCGTGGGGACCGACCGCTTCGAGATCCTGGGCGACCAGGGCAAGATCGTCGTCGAAAACTCCAAAACCGCCACGGTGACGCGCCTGAAGAAGCCCGAGCGTGAACTCAGCGACGGCATGGACATGGATGATGTCCGCAAACTCTTCATGGGCGAGCTGAATCCCGAGGAGTACTACACCACAGAGGTCATCGAGTTCGAGTCCGCCTGGGGCGCGCAGCACTCCGGCGTCCTGGAGAACTTCGCGGCCAACATTTTGGACGGAACCCCACTGCTGGCCCCGGGATCGGACGGCATCAAGGGCGTCCGCTTGGCCAACGCCATCCACCTCTCCAGCTGGACCGGCACGGAGGTGGGGCTGGACTTCGACGAGGACGAGTTCCTCGCCGAGCTGAACAAGCGCATCGCGGACGAGGGCAAGTTCCCCGAGCGCTCCTAGTCCCTTCCAGCAACCCGCAACCCCAGCCCGGCAACCGCTGGCCAACCCTCGCCCAACTAACTGGCAGTTGTGGCCGTTTGAGCGCTCAAAACGGCCACAACTGCGACCTGGTCGGGTTGTTTCCTCGTTAGGATGGGGCGGTGACTGAACCCAAGACGCCGGACGTTGCCGCACCAACAGGTCTGGTCAAGAAGAACGCCCGGGACGGAAAATCCAACGCCACCATCTACGACATTGCCAAGGTTGCCGGCGTCAATCCGTCCACGGTCTCCCGCGCGCTCAGCAAGCCCGGCCGCGTCAGCGCCAAGACGCAGAAACTCATCGAGGATGCCGCCGCCGAACTGAACTACCA
Organism: Arthrobacter sp. 10L430; assembly: GCF_056395245.1. Taxonomy (NCBI): domain Bacteria; kingdom Bacillati; phylum Actinomycetota; class Actinomycetes; order Micrococcales; family Micrococcaceae; genus Arthrobacter; species Arthrobacter sp. 10L430. The sequence continues at coordinate 14,466 of NZ_JBFTJD010000040.1, forward strand.
CGTCAACCCGTTCGCCCGGGCCCTCCCCACCGGCCGCACCAACACCTTCGGGCTGATCGTCGCGGACATCACCAACCCCACGTTCTTCGACATCATCCGCGGCGCAGAAACCACCGCGACTCTCCGCGACTACACCCTGGTACTTGCCGAGTCCGCCGAGTCCGCCGTCACCGAGCTGACGGCTGCCCGCCGGATGATGGCCACCGTGGACGGCCTCATCCTTGCCAGTCCGCGCATGGACGACGACGACATCCGGACCATCGCCCGCGACAAGCCCGTGGTGGTCATCAACCGCGAGGTCGACGGCGTGCCGTGCGTGGTTCCCGACGTGAACAAGGGCATCAGCGAGGCAGTCCGCAGCCTGGCGGCCAACGGGCACCACAAGGTTGCCTTCGTTGCCGGTCCTGCGCAGTCCTGGATGTCCGCCCGCCGCTGGGAAGGCGTGCAGGCCGCCTGCGAATGGTCCCGGCTCGACGCCGTGCGGCTGGAATCCACCAAACCCACGGTCGACGGCGGCCGGCAGGTGGCGCGCGACGTCCGCGCCAGCGGTGCCACGGCCGTGCTGACCTACAACGACCTCCTGGCCATCGGGCTCATGCAGGAACTCCAAGCCGCGGGGGTGGTGGTCCCGGACCAGATCAGCATCGTGGGGTTCGACGACATCTTCGGGGCGGATTTCACCACGCCTCCGCTCACCACCGTTCGCTCGCCGCTGGGGGAGTGCGGCTCGGGCGCTGCCACGCTGCTGCTGGACCTGCTGCACGGCGCAGGGGAGCCGACCGCCACCCTGCGCGTCGAAACAGAGCTTGTGCTGCGGGGCTCGAGCGGACGGCTCCTGCCCGCGGGCTGAGCAAGTCCGCGGCATTTCCGGATATCCGCGCCGGTCTCGGACAACCGCGGCCCGGATCGCAGGTGCGACAGCCCGGAACCGTAGCGAACAGTAATCCGGGACACTCTGGCAATATTTGGCAACCGGTTGACAAATACCCGGGGAAGACCGGACCATTGAGCTATGTCACAGTCGATTGCCGCCAACCCAGACCGGCTCCTGCCCGCGGATCCCGGAACGCGCAGCATTGCGCGCGACCTCCTGCAGCGCGTCCAGGACCTCCCCATCATTTCCCCGCACGGGCACGTTGACGCCGCAGTCATCGAGCACAACACCCCTTTCCCGGACCCCGCAGCGCTGCTGGTCAGTCCGGACCACTACGTCACGCGGCTGATCCACGCCAGCGGCGTTCCCCTGGACCGGCTGAAGGGCTCGGCAGCGGGGGAACCGGACTCCCGTACCGTCTGGCACGAGTTCTGCAAGGCCTGGCCGCTGTTCGAGGGAACGGCCTCCGGCTACTGGCTCCGCACCCAGTTCAGCAGCGTCTTCGGCCTCCAGCACGAGATCAGCGCCGAGACCGCCGATGCCAGCTACGATGCGATATCTGCCAAGCTGCTCGAGCCGGGCTTCCGGCCCCGCCAGCTCTTCAAGGACTTCAACATCGAGGTGCTGGCCACCACTGACGATCCGCTGGACAGCCTGGCCAGCCACAAGGCGATCGCCGAGGACCCCACGTTCCACGGACGAGTCCTTCCCACCTTCCGCCCCGACGCCTACCTGAACATCGCGCACCCCACCTGGTCCGCGAACGCGGACCGGCTCATCGCGGCAGCGGGCGACGGCGCCACCGGCTATGCCGGCTACGTCACGGCTCTGGAAAACCGGCGTCGTTACTTCGTGGAACACGGCGCAGTCTCCGCGGACCACGGCGTCCGCACTCCCGTGACGCTCAAGCTCGACGCCGGCGATGCGGCCAAGCTGTTCGACCGCGCCCGCTCGGGCCAGGCCACGGCGCAGGACCGCGACGACTTCGAAGCCCACATGATGTACCAGATGGCGCGGATGTCCGTGGAGGACGGCCTGGTCATGACCATCCACCCGGGGTCCTACCGCAACCACCACGAGCCCACGTTCAACACCTACGGTGCAGACACAGGCCACGACATTCCCGTCGCCACCAACTACACCGAGGCAATCCGCCCGCTGCTGCAGGACTTCGGCACCGCCAAGGACTTCCACCTGGTGCTCTTCACCCTGGACGAGACCGTGTTCTCCCGCGAACTCGCGCCGCTGGCAGGCTTCTACCCGTCCGTCTACCTCGGTGCCCCGTGGTGGTTCCTGGACGCACCGGACGCCATGCTGCGCTTCCGTTCCGCCGTCACGGAGACGGCCGGGTTCTCCCGCTCGTCCGGCTTCATCGACGACACCCGGGCCTTCTGCTCCATCCCCGCGCGCCACGATGCCTCCCGCCGGATCGAGGCCTCCTTCCTGGCCAGGCTGGTAGCGGAGCACCGCGTCGGCGAGGACCGCGCCCATGAACTGATCGTCGACATCGTCGACGGCTCGCCCCGAAGGGTCTTCAAGCTGTGAGCATCGAACTGAAATCCGCGCCGGAACCCGCCGTCGAGCTTCCCCAACTCAGCCGCAGCCTGAGGCCGTCTGCCAAGGCACCCGTGCGGATCGTCCACCTGGGACTGGGCGCCTTCCACCGCTCGCACCAGGCCTGGTACACCCACCTGTCGGCTGACGCCGCCGACTGGGGCATCGCAGCCTTCACCGGCCGACGCCCCGACGCCGCGCTCGCGCTGGCCGAACAGGACGGACTGTTCACCCTGATGGAACGGGCCGACGGCGGCGACTCCTTCACGGTGGTCAGCAGCATCGTGGAGGCCGTGGACGGCGCCGACGTGCGGCGGCTCGCGGAGCTGGTTGCCGCGCCCGCCACCGCCGTCGTCACCCTGACTATCACCGAAGCCGCCTACCGGCTCGGCGCCGACGGGCAACTCGACCGGACGGCGTCCGACGTCGTTGCCGACCTTGCGCTGATGGCGTCCGGCAGCGGAAATCCGACGACGCCGCTGGGCCGGCTGGTGCTGGCCCTCGCCGCCCGCCGGGCTGCTGCCGCCGGACCGCTCGCCGTGGTCTGCTGCGACAACCTTTCCAACAACGGGACCGTGGCGCACAACGCCGTGGTGGGCATGGCCGGGGCGTGGGACGAAGGCCTGGTCGGATGGATTGACGCCAACATCAGCTTCGTCAGCACCTCGGTGGACCGCATCACCCCGCGGACCACCGATGCGGACATTGCCGCCGTCCAGGCCGCGTGCGGCTACCGCGACAATTCGCCCGTGGTGGCCGAGCCCTTCGCCAACTGGGTGCTCAGCGGGGATTTCCCCGCGGGACGCCCGCGCTGGGAAGGCGCCGGTGCCGTTTTCGTGGCCGACATTGAACCGTACGAGAACCGCAAACTGTGGCTCCTGAACGGCGCGCACTCCTTGCTGGCCTACGCCGGGCAGCTTCGCGGCCACACCACAGTGGCCCAGGCTTTGGCGGATCCGCTCTGCCTGCAGGCCGTTGAAAAGTTCTGGGACGAGGCGGAAGCGAACCTTTCCGGGTCGGACGGAAATCCTGCGGAACTGCAGATCCCGGCTTACCGCGCTGCGTTGCTGGCACGCTTCAGCAATGCCCGGATTGCCCACCACCTCGCGCAGATTGCGATGGACGGCAGCACCAAACTGCGGATGCGCGCCGTTCCGGTGCTGCGGGCCGAACGTGCAGCGGGGCGGTCCGGTGCGGCGGCGGCGCTCATGATTGCTGCGTGGATGGATTACAGCGCCGCCGCGGCAGCGTTCCAGGATCCGCTGGCCAGCGAGGCGGCCGAAGCCAACCGGCTCAGCGGCGCGGAGCGGATCCGTGCCCTGCTGGACCTGGTGGATCCGGCCCTGGCCGGGGACCCCGCCGTCGTCGAGCTGATTGCAGACCTGTGCGGAACGTTCGGGGAGCTGGCTGTCTTCCCGTAGCGTCCTCCGGACGTGCACTGCTGCCCGGCTCCCGGATCACGGGGAGCCGGGCAGCAGTGTTTCATGAACTTTCAACAAAATGATGGCAACCGCTTGCCAAATGATTGCCAAGTGATTAGGATTACAACAAGAGCAAAAACCCGGCCGCGACCCCGGGCACCCGCAATCCTCCCCAGACCCACCCCGCAATGACGCGTAAGGACCACGCAATGCTCAAGCCCCAAGCCAGCGCAACACGCGAACTGGTCAACCTCGACGGCCTCTATCGCTTCCAGGTGGACTTCGACCGTGCCGGACACCGGCAGGAATGGTTCAAGGCTCCGCTGGAAACCAGCCTCGAAATGGGTGTTCCGGCCAGCTACAACGACGTCTTCCCGGACAAGGCCATCCGCGACCACGTGGGCTACGTCTGGTACCAGCGCGAAGTGCGCGTTCCCCGCGGCTGGGCCGGGGAGCGGGTCCACGTCCGCCTCGACTCCGCTACCCACGAAGGCATGGTCTGGGTGAACGACGTCCTGGTCGCCGAGCACGCCGGCGGCTACATGCCGTTCAGCGCCGACATCACGGACCACGTCACCCCGGGCCAGGCTTTCCGGCTCACGATCTCCGTGAACAACGAACTCACCCAGGCCACCATCCCGCCGGGCAGCATCACCGTCACCGAGGACGGCCGCCGGCAGCAGAGCTACCTCCATGACTTCTACAACTACGCCGGGCTCCACCGCAGCGTCTGGCTCTACAGCACGCCCGCCGTCACGGTGGACGACATCACGGCAGTGACCGGCTTCGACGGCGCCACCGGCACCGTTGACTACACCATCGCGACGGCGGGCGGCTCCGGCAGCGAAACGGTGACTGTTTCCCTCAAGGATGCCGACGGCGTCGAGGTGTCCCGCGCGGAAGGCGCCGAGGGCGCCCTGGTGATCAACGACGTCGTGCTCTGGAAGCCCGGCGCGGCATACCTATACAACCTGACCGCTGAAATCCACGACGGCGGCCGGCTGCTGGACAGCTACACGCTGCCCGTGGGCGTGCGGACAGTCGATGTACGCGGCAAGGAATTCCTCATCAACGGGGAGCCCTTCTACTTCACCGGCTTCGGCATGCACGAGGACCATGTCGCCATCGGCAAGGGCCACAGCAACGCCCAGATGGTCAACGACTTCCAGCTCCTGGACTGGGTGGGCGCCAACTCCTTCCGCACCTCGCACTACCCGTACGCCGAGGAAGTCATGGAGTTCGCTGACCGCCACGGCATCGTGGTGATCGACGAAACCGCTGCCGTGGGCCTGCACCTTGGCTTCGGCGCCGTGTTCGGCGGCATAGCGAAAAAGACGTACGTCGACGGCGGCGTGGACGCCAATACCGCCGCGAACCACCGCCAGGCCATTACGGAACTCGTGGCCCGCGACAAGAACCACCCGTCCGTAGTGATCTGGTCCATCGCCAACGAACCCAACGGTTCGGAGGAAGGCGCCCGCGAATACTTCCAGCCGCTGGCCGAACTTACCCGTCAGCTGGACCCCACCCGCCCCGTGGGCTACGTCAACGTCATGTTCGACACCCCGGACAAGGAACTGCTGGGCGACCTCTTCGACGTCATCATGCTCAACCGCTACTACGGCTGGTACCTGAACAATGGGGACCTGGAAACAGCGGAGCAGGTCCTGGAGAAGGAGCTGCGGGAATGGGAAGCCAAGTACGGCAAGCCGATGATCGTGACCGAGTACGGACCGGACACCATGCCCGGCTTCCACTCCATCTATGAGCAGCCCTGGAGCGAGGAATACCAGGCAGCCTTCCTGGCCATGTACCACCGCGTCTTCGACCGGGTAGAAGCCATGGTGGGCGAGCAGGTGTGGAACTTCGCAGACTTCCAGACGTCCAACGGCATCATGCGGGTGGACGGCAACAAGAAGGGCGTCTTCACCCGCGACCGCCGGCCCAAACCCGCCGCATTCGCCCTGCGCCAGCGCTGGACCGCGCTCGCCGGGGTCAAGAACGGCAGCGACAAAACCATCGCGGGCACCACCACCCCCTAACGTTTTCATCATTTTTCGCCGGCCCCGCGGGGACGGCACCGGGTAAAGGAGCCCAATCATGAAAAAACTGAGCAAACTGAACATCATCGGCTATGGCGCCGGCGACGCCGCCAACAACCTGGCCTTCACCACGGCCACCATGTTCCTCCTCGTCTACTACACAGACGTCGCGGGCATTTCCGCCGCCGCTGCCGGCACCCTGCTGCTGGCCGTCAGGATCTTCGACGCGTTCGCCGATGTCCTTGCCGGCCGCATGGTGGACCGTAGCTTCAGCAAGCGCTTCGGGAAATTCCGTCCATTCATCATGTTCGGCTCCATCCCGCTGCTGCTCCTGAGCGTCGCAACCTTCTCCGTCCCCCAGCTGGGCGAGTCCGGCACCCTGCTCTACGCCTACGTCACTTACGCAGCCCTTGGCCTGGCCTACAGCCTGGTCAACATCCCCTACGGCTCCCTGGCCGGCGCCATGACGCAGGACCCGGGGGAGCGCGCCAAGCTGGGATCGGCACGCATGGTTGGCGGCCTGCTGGTGGGTTCGGCCCTCGGCATCTTCGTGGCACCGCTCATCAAGCCCGGCGCTGACCTGCAGGCAACCTTCACCACCATCACGATGGTATTCGTCGTGATCGGCGCAGGCCTGTACTTCTTCACAGTCCTCACCGCAAAGGAACGCGTACACCGCGCGGTCCCGAACGTGTCCCTCAAGCAGAGCATGGAAACCCTGAAGGGCAACAAGCCCCTCCTGATGCTGTGCATCAGCTCCTTCTTCTTCCTCTCCGGCTACCTCGCACTGACCTCCGTGCAGCTGTACTACCTGCGCGACGTCCTCGGCCGCCTCGACCTGTATCCGGTCCTGTCCATCATTCAGCTGGTCGTCACGTTCGTGCTGGCAGCTTTCATGCCCAAGCTGGTCCGCAGCATCGGCAAGAAGCGCGTGTACATCTACTCGTCGCTGCTCACCGTCATCGGTGGCGCCATCATCTTCTTCACCCCTGCCAGCCAGGTCTGGATCGGCTTCACCGGCCTGGTGGTCAGCCTCGTGGGCGTCCTCGCCGTCAACATCGTGGTGTGGGCCCTGGAAGCCGACACGGTGGAGTACGGCGAATGGAAGACCGGTGTTCGGACCGAGGGCATCACCTACGCGCTGTTCTCCTTTACCCGGAAGACCGGCCAGGCTGTGGGCGGCGCGCTCGCCGCCTACGCACTGGCCTTGGGCGGCTACAAGTCCGGCGGTGCACAGACCGCCGACGCCATCTTCGGAATCCAGCTCGCAGCCGGCGCCATCCCCGCCGTGCTGACCATCCTGGCCGTCCTGGTCATGTCCAAGTACGACCTCACTGACGCCATGCACGCCGAGATCCTCACCGAGATCCGGGCACGCCGCACCAGTGAACAAGGCCGCACCAGTGAACAAGGCCGAGCCGAAGGATCGGCTGCCGCATCCTCGGAAGCCACCCCCTCAAGGGCTGCCGCCAAACCGCTCGCGCCCAACTCAAACTAAATTCCAGAACCAGCCTCGACCAAGCCCCCCGCTCGAAAGGACCTGTTGTGAAAATCATTGCCGCGGAAGTGTTCGTGACAAGCCCCTCCCGTAACTTCGTGACCCTGAGGATCACCACCGAGGACGGTGTGACCGGCATCGGTGATGCCACCCTGAACGGCCGCGAACTGGCCGTGGCCGCGTACCTGAAGGAACATGTTGCGCAGCTGCTGATCGGCAAGGATCCGCACCGGATCGAGGACACCTGGCAGTTCCTG
>NZ_JBFTJD010000041.1:0-13493 GCF_056395245.1 Arthrobacter sp. 10L430
CCGTACCAGCGATTGACCGCAGACAAGACATTCCAGAGATATGCAAGCACCCCAGCCACCCTAAGCTTCGAAAGCTTAGCCATCCCGGAATTCGCCCGCCAACACTGGGAAGCGAGCCCCTCCCATACACACGTTTTGTCCTATAACCCGCATCCTCCGCCGGGTTCAGAACCCTTGGTTGGTGATATTCTGCCGCGCCTGCCCGTCACCCAGCAGGGGAATCCTGACCCGGTTCGAGCCGTCGTCCTCTAGGTAACCGCCCCGGCTCTCGTAGGTTTGGACGGAGTTCACGTAACTGTGGCGCAGCCGCAGGCCGACCACAAAGAGCACCAGGGACTCCAGCAGCGCCGCGATGCCGACGATCCCCCAGACAAAGGACCCGGCGTCGGCCGTTCCGCTCAGCACGCCGGCCACCGATGTCCCGGCCACCGCGGCCACCAGCAGCGAGGTGCCGGCGATGCTCCACAGGACGTATGCCCGCTGCAGCCCGTTGGCTCCGTGCCTCTTTGATCCTTGGCGCTGGGTTCCCTGTCGCTTGGTTCCCTGACGCTTGGTTCCCTGTCGCTTCACAATGTGTCCCTTCATGTGACGGCCGCAACGTGGTGGAAAGAAAACGGCCCCGGGACATGGTTCGCGCATGTCCCGGGGCCCGGTTTCTGAAAAAGCCTTGCTACATCGGATCCGGCCAGTTGCCAATCGTGGCGGGGGAATCCATAGGATCGGGCCAGTTGCCGATGGTGGGCTTGTTCACGTCCTTCACGCGCATGGGGTCCGGCCAGTTGCCAATGGCAACCGCGGAGCCCGCGTTATCAGCGATAGAACCGGCAGACAGAACGGCCGGAGCCGTGGCGGAGAATGCAAGTGCCCCTGCCAGAACGGCAGCGGCTGCAATCTTCTTCAACATGTGAGTTCCTCAATAAGAGTCGGTTTCGTTACATAGTCAGCACAGTCCTTGTTGACATACATTGTAAAATGTTTTCCACAGGGGCTGTCAAGCATTGTGTACAAAGACTGTCCGGAATGAGGAGGAATCCCGTGGGGAACGGATTCGGAGAGAAGCTCCGAGCAGAGCGGCTCGAGCGTGGCCTGACCCAGGCGGAACTGGGCAAGGACCTTTACTCCCCCAGCTATATCTCGCTGCTTGAAACGGGCCGACGGGAACCGACCGCAGACGTCATCGAGGAGCTTGCACGCCGGCTGGAGCTCGCGCCAAAGGCGCTTGAGGCCTGGAGTCAGCCTATCTCGGTCAGCGACGCCGAATACGTCCTGGCGGGGCTGTACGCCCGGCAGGCCTGGGACCTCCGTGACTACGCGCTTGCCGCCGACCATGCTGCCACCGCCGCGCGCATCGCCCTCGAAGGCAAGAACACCAGCGCCTGGTGGAACATGACCTACATGCAGGCCGAATGCCTCATGAAGCAGGGCCAGCTCAAAGAGTGCCAGAAGATCATGGAGCACCTCTCGGAGCATCCGATGGCCACCGAGTCCGCCGGCCTCGGCGTGCGTGCCCGGCAGATGCTCGCCGCACTGTGCCACGGACAGGGCCAACTGGCGGCCGCCGTCGAGCATGCCCAGAAGGCCGTGGAACTGTGCGCCCAGCTTCCCAAGGGCTCCACGCTGATCATCGGCGCACTCCGCGCCCTGATCGGCGCCCTCGCCGAGAGCGGCCGTCTGGACGAGGCCTGGAAGTACTGCCAGGACATGAACGAGCAAATGGACGAGAAATCCATGTCCCAGCTGGCCGGCGAAGTGGCCTGGGTGATCGGGAACGTCGCCTTCATGCGCCACGACTACCCCGAGGGCATCAAGCACCACGAGCGCGCGGCCAAGCTGCTGTCCCCTGCAAACGACATCGATCTTTGGGCCCGCTTCAACAAGGCCTCGGCCGCCGTCCGGCTCTCGTCCGGGATCGTGGAACCCGAAACCCTCTCCGCCATTGAGCGCGCCGAACTCGCGCTGTCCATCGTGGGCGGCAACAAGACGGACCAGCTAGAGGTGGCCTTCATCCGTGCCCGCTGGCTCTACCTCACCGGCGACATCGTGGCGGCGGTGCAGAAGCTGCGCGAAATTCATGCCGAGCGCAGCGCCCTTGCCAAGCACACCGCGGGCGAGGTCTCGCTGCTCCTGGGCAAGTCGCTCAAGGCCGCTGGCGAATCCGAGGAAGCCCTGGTGCTCCTGCAGGAAGCCCAGCGGGAGTTCAGCGGGGCCGGCGCGCAGGACCGCGTGCAGCAGGCCTTGGACGCCATGCTGGAGATCAGGCTCGCGCAGCGCCGGGCCGAGGCAGCCGAAGCCAGCTAGGACCGGCCGCCCTCCGGAACGGAGACTTGCTCCGACCCGGAGGGGACCGCTCCGTGACGGAGGGGCGGCCGCCGTTACGCGAACGTCCGGCCGGTGAGCTTTTCGTAGGCCTCAACGTAGCGCGCGCGGGTGCGCTGCACGACGTCCGCAGGCAGGGCCGGCGGCGGTGTGTCGGAGGCCCTGTCCCAGCCCGACTCGGCGGACGTCAGCCAGTCGCGGACATACTGCTTGTCGTACGAGGGCTGGGCCTGGCCGGGCTTGTACGTTGAGGCATCCCAGAACCGCGAGGAGTCGGGAGTGAGGACCTCGTCGCCCAGCGTGATGGCGCCCGTGACGACGTCGTAGCCGAACTCCACCTTGGTGTCCGCCAGGATGATGCCCCGCTCACGGGCCATCTGCTCGGCCTTGGCGTAGATCTTCAGCGTCAGTTCGCTGAGGCGGCCGGCGATGTCATCGCCCACCATGGACGCCACGGCGTCATAACTGATGTTTTCGTCGTGCTCACCTACTTCGGCCTTGGCCGAGGGCGTGAAGATCGCCTTCGCCAGGCGGGAGCCGTCCACGAGTCCCTCGGGGAGCGGGATGCTGCAGACGGTGCCGGACTGCCGGTACTCCACGAGGCCCGAGCCGGTGAGGTAGCCGCGGGCAATGCATTCCACCGGGAACATCTCGAGCTTCTTGCAGATCATGCCGCGGCCTTCCACCGCCGCGGGCACGCCATCCTCCACAGTGGACGCCAGGACGTGGTGCTCGACCTCCAGCTGGTCGAACCACCACAGGCTCAGCTGGGTCAGGATGGCGCCCTTGTCCGGGATTTCGCTGCTGAGCACGTGGTCATAGGCGCTGATGCGGTCGCTGGCCACCACCAGCACGCAGTCCTGCCCGAACCGGCTGTTGATGGAGTCGTCAGCCGGTTCGTACAGGTCGCGGACCTTGCCCGAGTAGGTGTGCTTCCAGCCCGGAAGCTCCAGGGTGGACGTGTCCAGGCCGCGCTTGGGGGCGGCGGTGTTCTCAGGTTCTGCCACTGTCATGCCTTCGCTTTCGGGGCGGAGGCTGCCTGGGCAGAGGAACTGCCGGACGCCACCTTGATTTCACCGCGGGCCGCCTTGCCGCCAATGTCGCGGCGGAACTGGGCGCCTTCGAGCTGCACCAGCTCAACGCCGTCGTAGGCCTTTTCCCGGGCCTCCACGAGGTCGGAACCAAGCGCGACCACCGCGAGGACGCGGCCGCCGGCGGAGACCACCTTGCCTTCGTCGTCAAGCTTCGTTCCGGCGTGGATCACGTGGACGCCGTCAAGCTCGTCCACCTTCTTCAGCCCGCGGATGCGGTCGCCGGTACGCGGGGTGTCGGGGTAGTTTTCGGAGGCAACGACGACGGCGACTGCAGTCTCCTTGGACCAGCGCAGCTCTTCTGCCTGGTCCAGTTCGCCCCTGGCAGCCGACAGGAGCAGGGAACCAAGGGGCGTCTTCAGCCGCGCGAGCACGGCCTGGGTCTCGGGGTCGCCGAAACGGACGTTGAACTCGATGACGCGCGTGCCGCGGGAAGTCAGGGCCAGGCCGACGAACAGGACGCCGACAAACGGGGTGCCACGGTGTGCCATTTCGTTGACCGTAGGCTGGGCCACCCGGTCGATGACTTCCTGGACCAGGCCTTCGGGCGCCCATTCCAGCGGGGTGTAGGCGCCCATACCGCCGGTGTTGGGTCCTTCGTCGTTGTCGAAGATGCGTTTGAAATCCTGCGCCGGGGACAGCGCCACGGTGTTGCGTCCGTCGCAGAGGACGAACACGGAAACCTCGGGACCGTCCAGGAATTCCTCGATCACCACGGTTCCGCCGGCGTCGAAGCAGGTCTGCGCGTGGGCCAGAGCTTCATCCCGGTTGTTGGTGACCACCACGCCCTTGCCCGCGGCCAGCCCGTCGTCCTTGACCACGTACGGCGCGCCGAAGGTGTCCAGGGCGGCTGCGGCTTCCTCGGCGTTGCCGGCCACCAGCGCCATGGCGGTGGGAACACCGGCTTCAGCCATGATCTGCTTGGCAAAAGCCTTGGACGCCTCCAGCTGGGCGGCGGCCTTGCTCGGCCCGAACACGGGAACCCCGGCGGCCCGGACCGCGTCGGAAACGCCGGCGGCGAGCGGAGCCTCGGGGCCCACCACCACGAGGTCGACGTCGAGCCGGGTGGCGAGAGCCGCTACGGCATCCGGATCGTTCCCGTCGATCGCGTGCGTGGGGACGAGCCTGCTGATGCCGGCGTTGCCCGGAGCCGCGTGGACTTCGGAGACGTTGGGGTCTGCAAGCAGGGAACGGACAATGGCGTGTTCGCGGCCACCGGGGCCAATGACGAGTACCTTCACAGTCTCCAAGGGTACTTTGTGGACGCCGCTGGTTCCTAAGCTATGTCCTGCCGCCCCGCGCTCCGGCGTCCCCGCACGCATTGGAACCGCGCCGGAACAATCCCGCGGGCCGCCCGCTACGAACCAAGGGCATGAAGAAGCTGATGAAGTGGCTCAAGGGCCCCGCCGCACTGGCGGCGGTGGCAGGGGTGGCGGCGGCCGCCGTCGTTCTTTCCGTTGCGGAACTGATCGGAGCGTTCTTTACGGCGCGGGCAACGCCCGTGATTGCCCTGGGCTCCACGTTCATCGACTTCACGCCGCCGTGGATGAAGGACTTTGCCATCGCCACGTTCGGCACCAATGACAAGGCTGCGCTCTTCGTTGGCATGGGCCTGACCATCTTCCTGCTCGCTTGCGTACTGGGCGTGGTGGCATATCGGAAATGGGCGCTGGGCGTGGCCGGGGTGCTGCTGATGGGCGCCGTGATCGTGGCGAGCGTGGTGACCCGGGCCAGCGTGAAGCCGGTCGACGCCATTCCGACTCTCCTCGGCACCCTCGCCGGACTGGTCGTGCTCCGGCTCCTGATCTCCCGGCTGTGGCGGCTTCACTCCTTTCCCGATGCTCCGGCTGGCGTCGCGGCGAAGGAGCCTGAACGCCCGGCAACAACGCGGCGGGCGTTCTTCGCCGCCACCGGCCTTACTGCAGTGGCGGCCGGCATCGCAGCTGCCGGGGGACGGCTGCTGAGCGCCGCGCGAAGCAACGTGGCCCAGGTGCGCGGGTCGCTGCGGCTGCCTGCCCCTGCCAAGGTCGCCCTTGCAGTTCCGGCCGGGGTTCAGTCCGCCACATCAGGCGTCACGCCGTGGCTTACGCCGAATGGTGACTTCTACCGGATCGACACCGCCCTGAGCGTGCCGGAAATCAACGCCGACGAGTGGGAGCTCCGGGTGCACGGACTCGTGGAGCAGGAGGTCCGCCTCACGTTCCAGGACCTGCTCGACGCCGAGCTGATCGAGTCGCATGTGACCCTCACCTGCGTGTCCAATCCGGTGGGCGGCAACCTCGCCGGCAACGCGAAATGGCTTGGGTTGCCCCTCCGCGAAGTCCTCAAGCGGGCCAGGCCCAAGGACGGCGCGGATATGGTCCTCTCCACCTCCATCGACGGGTTCAGCGCATCAACGCCGCTGGAGGTCCTGCAGGACGACCGCGACGCGATGCTCGCCATCGGAATGAATGGTGAGCCGCTGCCGCTGGAGCACGGCTACCCCGTGCGCATGGTGGTCCCCGGACTGTACGGCTTCGTTTCCGCCACCAAGTGGGTAGTGGACCTCGAAGTCACACGCTTCGCCGACAACAGGGCGTACTGGACGCAGCGCGGCTGGTCCGAACGCGGTCCCATCAAGACCATGGCCCGGGTGGAGGTGCCCAAGTCCTTCGCCGTGGTCAAGGCCGGACGGGTGTCGATCGGCGGCACGGCGTGGGCGCAGACCCGGGGCATCACCAAGGTGGAGGTCCAGATCGACGGTGCCGAGTGGGCCGAGGCAGTGCTGTCCGAGGAAGCCTCCGTGGTCACGTGGCGGCAGTGGTCCTTCGACTGGGATGCCAAGCCTGGACCGCACTACATCAGAGCGCGCGCCACGGACGGGACGGGCGAGGTCCAGACGGAAAAGCGTGCCGATCCCGTGCCGGACGGCGCGTCCGGCTGGCAGTCCGTGATGGTCACGGTCGAGTAGGGCCGTGCCCAGGCACGCCGTCCGGCAGGCCGCCCGGATGCCCGGTACGGCCTGCCGGAACAGGTCCCGGGGAATGCCAATCCGGCACCATAGACTGGGGCCATGCCCCTAACTTCGCATGCCACATTCTCTGTGGAGTCCGCCGTCGAGCTCGCGGTCGTTGAACGGAGCGGATTCGTCGAATCGCGGCACATCGGGGCGGCAGTGGTCCTGGCAGCGGACGGCACGGTGGTCACGCAGCTGGGCGACATCACCACCCCGATCCTGGCCAGGTCAACGCTCAAGCCGCTTCAGGCCCTGGCGTCCATGCAGTCGGGCGTTCCGCTCCGCGGCGCGCAGGTGGCGCTCGCCTGCGCCAGCCACACCGGGTCGCTGGACCACATGGACGTGGTGGAAGGAATGCTCAAGGCCGCCGGCGTCAAGGAGGACCAGCTGCAGTGCCCCGCCGCGTGGCCGCAGGACGAGACGGCCCGCACCTGGCTCACTCGCTCCGAGAAGGGCAAGTCACGGCTGGCATACAACTGCTCCGGCAAGCACGCAGCGTTCCTCTGGGCGTGCACGGAGAACGGCTGGGACACGCACAGCTACCTCGAGCCCAACCACCCCCTTCAGCAGCGCATCCGCACAGTGATCGAGGAATTCTCGGATGAGAGGATCGCCCACCTGGGCATCGACGGCTGCGGCGCCCCTGTCGCTGCCATTTCCCTGACGGGGTTGGCCCGTGCATACTCCCGGCTCGCCAAGGCACCCGGCGACAAGAACTCCAACGCACGGGCAGCCACGATCGCCACGTCCATGCTGGACTACCCGTGGGCGGTCCAGGGCAGGGGCGAAGCCAACACCATCGTGATGGAGGAGCTGGACGTCATAGCCAAGATCGGTGCCGAGGGCGTGCTGGTCATGGCCACGCCGCAGGGGGTCTCGGCGGCCGTGAAGGTGCTCGACGGCAACCTGCGGGCCACCTCTCTCGTGGCCCTGACCATTCTGGCTGCCGCCGGCGCCGTGGACATTCCGGGAGTGTCCAGCGTGCTGGAGAAGGTTGTTGAGCCGGTCCTCGGCGGCGGCCGCCCGGTGGGCAAGATCAGGCTGGGCCACACTGTCTCGGCCCTGCTGGACTAGGCACTTGGCCGCGCAGGCACACTCTTACTTCCACAGCAACAAAGGAGGCGGCGATGGCAGTAGCCCGGCGCAGGATTGACATCGACGAAGGCAAAGCGGCACTGGCCAGCTGGCTGGAAGCGGGCCAGCCGCCGTCGGGCACTGCCGTTCCCCGCCCGGTGATCGCGACGGCCGTGCGCTACTCCCTGGAGGAGGTCACCGCCCGGGCGCCCGGCAACTCGGTGGAGGTCAGGGTTCCGCCGTTCGGCGTCACGCAGTGCGTGGAGGGGCCTCGCCACACGCGCGGCACTCCCCCGAACGTCATAGAGTGCGACGCCGCCACCTGGCTGGCCATGGTGACCGGCCAGTTGGGCTGGGCGGACGCGGTGGACGCCGGGCGCGTGGCGGCTTCCGGTCTTCGCGCGGATCTCTCGGCGCTGCTGCCGCTGTAGGGCGGTTCCGGACATCCGCCCCGGTTTCGGACATCCGCATGCAGGAACCCCGGTGCGGATGTCCGGTTCCGTAGCGGAAGCCGGACCCGCACCGGGGTTGGACAAGGTTAGTGATCTGCTGGCCGCCGCTATTCGTGGTGGATGGCGGCTGAGCTTCCGGTGGCCGATGATGTCCTGGTCATCTGGAATTCGGGGATCTCGTCCGGGTTGGGCCCGCCGCGGAACTTGGGTGACGGCTGACCGCCTCCGCTGATCCGCTCGAGCTCCTGGTCCTCGAAGTCATCCTCGACGCCGAGCATGATGGCCGAGTCGTGGTTGGTGATTTCACCGCGGAACGCGCGGACCATGACGCTGCGGTCGAACTGGCCCTCCCATTTGGAGACCACGAAGGTGGCCACGCAGTTGCCGAGGAGGTTGACCACGACGCGCATGGAGTCCATCAGCCGGTCTGCGCCGAGCAGCAGTGCCACGCCTGCCACCGGGAAGATCCCGAGTGCCGCCGCGGTTGCTGAGAGGGCGAGGAAGGACGATCCGGGGACGCCGGCCATGCCCTTGGAGGTCAGCAGCAGGACGCCGAGGGCGGCGAGCTGCTGGCCGAGGTCCAGGTGGTGTCCGAAGGCCTGCGCCAGGAACAGCAGCGAGATCGAAAGGTAGATCGCGGCGCCGTCGAGGTTGAAGGAGTAGCCGGTGGGAACCACAAGACCGGTGGTCGCCCGGGAGCAGCCGGCGTTGGTCAGCTTGGTCATGATGCGCGGCATGACGGCCTCGGTGGAAGCCGTGCCGAGGGCCAGCAGGAACTCCTCGCGGGTGTACTTGAGGAACTGCCAGAGCGGGACCCGTGCGATGCCCCAGGCCACGAGGAACAGGAGGCCGATGAAGACCAGGGCGGCTCCGTAGCAGGCGGCGATCAGTTGCGCATAGGTCCCGAGCGTATCGAGACCGTACTGGCCGATGATGAACGCCATGGCACCGAACGCGCCGATCGGGGCCACCTTCATGATCCAGGACATGATCTTGAAGATGAGTTCGAGGACGGTCTCCATGAGGCTGATGACCGGCATGCAGCGCTCGCGGCCGATGACCACGATTGCGGCGCCGAAAAAGACCGAGAAGAAGAGGACCTGCAGCAGGCTGTTGCTGGCGAAGGCCCCGATGACGCTGGTGGGGATGATGTCCAGGATGAAGGACGCAGCGTCCTTGGGCACGGCGTGGCCGGTTTTGGCGTCCAGCGCCTCCTGGGACAGCGTGCTCGGATCAATGTTCAGGCCGGCGCCGGGCTGGACAAGGTTGCCGACGATCAGTCCGAAGACCAGGGCGAAGAGCGTGGCCGCTGTGAAGTAGAGAAGTGCTTTGACTCCTACCCTTCCGACCGCCTTGACGTCGCCTACGGCTGAAATTCCGGTGACAATCACCAGGAAAATCAGCGGCGCGATGATCATCTTGATGAGCTGGATGAAGCCGTCACCGAGCGGCCTCAGCTGGGAGCCAAGGTCCGGCCAGAAATGCCCTATGAGAACACCTGCCACGACGGCGATCAGAATTTGGAAGAAGAGCGACCTGTACAGGGGCTTCTTCTTCGACGGCACCGAACTCGCCTTCAGCGCCGAGGAATCTGGGATCTTCATTGATCTGTACCTATTCAATCGGGAACAGCCCCGGGAATTGGGGTCTGATTCAAAAGTAACCCCGCTCACACTATTCCGCAAGGGGAAAATGAGTTTTCGCAATGTGGAAATATGTGCCGTATCCGGGCATGCAAAAACCGCCACGTTTTCGGACATCCGCACCCGGGAACCGCGGTGCGGATGTCCGCTTTCGTAGCGGAAAAGGTGGTTTCTTCTGCTAGCCCCGCCCGATGAAGGGCATGCCGGCGGCGGTGATGACCACGGAGCCCACGCTGGCAGTGGGCGGCATTCCGGCCATCAGCAGCACAGCCCGCGCGGCGTCCTCCACGGGGAACATGGGCTCGACTTTCCGCGTGCCGTCGGCCTGGAGGGCGCCGGAGCCGACGCCGATGGTGTCCATGATTTCGGTGGCGGTATTGCCGATGTCGATCTGCCCGCAGGTGATGCCGAAGGGGCGCCCGTCCAGCTCGATGCTCTTGGTCAGGCCTGTCATGGCGTGCTTGGTGACGGCGTAGGCCACTGTGCGGGGGCGGGGCGAGTGCGCGGAGATGGACCCGTTGTTGATGATGCGCCCGCCCTGCGGCGACTGGGATTTCATCGCCCGGACGGCCGCCCCGGCGCACAGCAGCGAACCGGTCAGGTTCACGGCGACGGTCGCTTCCCAGTCCGTGAGGCTGATCTCGTCCACCGACGCCGCCGGGCCGAACACGCCCGCGTTGTTAAACAGGACGTCCACCCTCCCCCACCGCTGGAGGACGGCAGCGAAGAGGCGCTCGACGTCGTCGGGCAGCGTGACATCGCAGGGCACCGCCAGCGCGTCCGGGTGGCTCTCCGCCGTTTGGAGCAGCTGCGCCTCGCGGCGTCCGGCCAGGGCCACCCGGTAGCCTTCCGCCAGCATCTGCCGGGCCACTGCCCTGCCGATGCCGGAACCGGCCCCGGTGACGACGGCGACCCGTCCAGGCTGTGGCGCTGCAAACGGCGTTGCAAACGGTGTTGCAGGCGGCGTTGCGGTCATGGGGGTACTCCTGTGTGATGCGGGCGGCCTACAAGGCGGGCTTAAGGGGTAGCGGGAACATCCGCCGCCACCAACGGCCAGCCTATGACGGTCTTGGGTCGAGGCGTGGCATAAGTCCGCACCTTGGAGGTTGAAAGCCGCATCCGGACCAGGGATTCCGCGATGGTTACGGCGGCCGCCACGCCGTCCACCACCGGCACCCCGGCCCGCTGCCGGATCTGTTCGTCCAGGCCCGCCATGCCGCCGCAGCCGAGGACGATCACCTCGGCCTTGTCCCCGCGGACTGCCAGCAGCGCCTGTTCGATGATGGCCTCGACGGCACGCTCCGGCTCCTCCTCCAGCTCCAGGACGGCCATGCCGCTGGCCCGCACAGAGGCGCAGCGCGCATCGAGCCCGGCCAGTTTCAGCCGGTCCTCGATGAGCGGCACGGCGCGGTCCAGGGTGGTGATTACAGAGTACTTGTGGCCGAGGAACATGGCCGTGCTGGCCGCGGCCTCGGTGATGTCGACCACCGGAACGTCCAGGAGTTCCTGCAGCCCTTCCCTGCCGTGCTCGCCGTAGCCGGCCTGGATGACGGCGTCGAACGGTTCCGGGTAGTTGACCACACGGTCCATCACGGCAATCGCGGCGAGGTAGCTTTCAAAGTTCCCTTCACAGGAGTCGGCACCGAACCTCGGGGTGAGGCCGATGATCTCCGTTCCCGGTGCCGCGATGCTGCGGGCCTGGGCAGCGATGGAGTCTGTCATGGACTGGATGGTGTTCACGTTCGCAACGAGAATACGCATGGATTTCTCCTGGGTGGCGGGTCGGCGGTCAGTGGGTGCTGGCGACGGCGATCGATTCGCCGTCGACATCTTCGAACCGTTGCTTGCGGTCGGCGGCCAGGTAGTAAGTCAGCGCACCGACGCCCGCGCCGAAGAACCAGGCGAACGGCGCCGCCGCTTCGGGAGCCGGCACAAAGGCGATGAGAATCGCGATGGCGGAGGCCGGCAGGAGTGCGGCGATCGCCTTGGGATTGACGCCCTTCTTGTAGAAATACGCGCCGTGCGGGTGGTCGCTGTAAAGCTCCGGCACGTTGACCTTGCCGCGGCGCAGCAGCCAGTAGTCTGCCATGACCACGCCGAACAATGGGCCGAGGAGGGCGCCCAGTCCGCCCAGGAAGTACACGATCACGAGCGGGTTGTTGTAGAGGTTCCAGGGCAGGATGACCAGGCCGATGGTGCCGCTGACCCAGGCGGCCTTCCGGAAGTTCAGGTGCTTGGGGAAAAGGTTGGTGAGTGCATAGACCGGGGCCACGAAGTTGGCCATCAGGTTCACGGCGATGGTCAGGATGAGGATGGCGAGGCAGGCCAGGACCAGGAAGAGGGTGTTGGGAATGCTCTCGACGATGTCCGAGGGAGTTTCGATGATGGTGCCATTGATCTTGTACTGGCCGCCGGCCAGGACCACCACGATGGCGCCGAAGAGGAGCATGTTGATGGGAATGCCCCAGAAGTTGCCGCGGACGATGGATTTCTTGGACTTGGCCGACCGCGTGAAGTCGCAGAAGTTCAGGACGAAGGTTCCATAAATGGAGACCCAGAGGGCGCCGCCGGCGAAAATTTTCCGCCACATTTCACCGCCTTCAAGGCCCCGGATGCCCGTCCACTGGATGGAGCCGCGGGCTTCGATGAAGACCCACACGGCCAGCAGGACCATGGTCAGCAGGATGATCGGTCCGGCAAAGGCCTCGTACTTGCGGATCATTTCCATGCCGAAGCTGACGATCACGAGCTGGACGATCCAGAGGGCCACGAACGCGGTCCATCCCAGGCTGGACAGGCCCAGTATGGAGTTGCTGTCCAGCTCGTGCAGCGACGGGATCATGGCCACGAGCATCACCCGGAGCACCACGGACGCGAGGAAGGTCTGAATTCCGAACCAGGCCACGGCCACGGCTCCGCGGACCAGGCTCGCAAGCTGGGCGCCGCGGATGCCGAAGCTGATACGGCTCATGACCGGAAAGGGCACGCCGGTCTTCTGGCCCATGAAGCCGGAAAAACTCAACAGCACAAAGAGCAGGGCGGCACCGATGCCCAGGGCCACGAGGATCTGCCAGCCGCCGAGACCCAGTGAAAACAGCCCGACGGCGAACGCATAGTTTCCGAGGCTGTGGACGTCGTTGGCCCACAGCGTAAAGATGCTGTAGGCCGTCCAGCGCCGGCCTTCCCGCTTGGTCGGGGCGAGGTCCACGTTGTAGAGACTCGGGCTGATGGTGCGGCCGGAGGCGGCACTGGCTGTCTCGCAAAGGGCTTCGACGCCCGTTGCCGGATGGATCGGCTGGCCCGACAACACTGTCGGTGCGGGAGTCGGTTCGACGCCGACTGATGGGGTCGTCTGCATCTGGATCTCCAGTTCTGAGGGAAGGCGGAAGTGGGAAGCACGAGGCTTCCGAAGAGCAAATTCCACATTACGGAAAGAGCATTTTGAAGAGTGGAATAACTGTATGACCTGGGTCACGCCAGGGTCAAGGGCGCCCTGCTTCTGCAGGCGGTCACAATCGGTCCGCAAGCGCCAGCCGCGCTTCGGCGCCGCCCCACCGGAGGGGCCGCCTTGACCGGCACCGGCACGTCGGCCTAATCTCGAATGGCAAGAATGTTTTCTCACAATACGAAAACATAGGCCCAACATTCAAAGATGAAACGAGGCTGCCGTGGCTGCAGGAGAAGATACCTCCCATATCCTCAGCGGGTTGACTAACCAGCTGCCTGATCGTGATCCGGAAGAGACCGCCGAGTGGGTTGAGTCCCTGGATTCGCTGATCAGGGAACAGGGCACCGAGCGTGCCCAATACATCATGCGCAGTCTCCTGCAGCGTGCCGGCGCCCAGAGCGTCGGGGTTCCGATGGTCACCACCACGGACTATGTGAACACCATCCCGGCGGACCAGGAAGCGCAGTTCCCGGG
>NZ_JBFTJD010000042.1:0-12587 GCF_056395245.1 Arthrobacter sp. 10L430
CTCATCCAAAATCGCGTTTTTCTCGTCAACAGTGAAGTGACGATTCGACTGGCGGACAGGAATAACAAAATCCATCATGGACCTTCCCCGCCCGAGTGCCGCGTCCGGTGCAGACAGAAACCTGTCACACAAGAGCCTGACACACAGGGATAGTGGCCTGAATCTTCCGAATGATCGACCCAAGGACGCCCGACGCGCGAAGTCCTGAACCGAGCGGGCCAGCGGAGTTCTCACCAACTGGTGGCAACTGCTGAAGCGCCGCCCTGACTTGAGCATTCGTGTGCGCGAGTTGCCAGGAGATCTCGTTGGAAACGGCCGTGGGCTCATCCGGAGCGGCCAGCCCGGCCGCTTTCGCGGCGTAAGCGGCTGCGCCGAGAGCTTGCGCGCCCATGTGAGCGACGCTGGCAGCCTGTCCAGCAGCCCGGGCGGCCGCCACTGCCGCAGGAGAGCGCACTGCGAGCGCGGCCCGACCAGCAACGAAGCGCCGGCTAATTTCACAGGCGGCATCAAGTTCACCCTGAGCAAACGCCCGAGTACGAGCGATGGCATCACGTGGTCGACCGTCCGTACGAGCCTCCGTCTCAAACAAGACCAGGACTCGCTCAGCACAGTCTGCCGCCCACATTGCGACCAGGCGGCGATCGGCTTCGCTCAGTGACTGCGGGGAGGGCATGCCAGCATTCTTGCACGCCAGCCCCGGGGCGTTGGTCTTCTATACATGGCTGACAATTCGACGTCCCTGTCTCACCAAGGATTAGTCCCGGCCGAATCGGCAGAGGGGCACACTGCGTGCACTTCTGAGACATGTTCTTGTTCATCTCCGTCAATGCCTATGGGCGGAATGTTTACCGAGCTGAACAACTCTGCCTCGAGCTGTTCGAGGGCTTCGGGGTACACGGCCACGTCGACGGGTCCGATTGTTGTCTGCAGTGAGACCACTCGGAGCCCAGGGCCGAAGTTGACTGCCACAAGCTCGCGCACCTCCAGCGGCGCGCGCTCCGGCCCGGACCCTAGGTGAACGAAACTTCAAGATGCCCTCGACCACGACGGTCGCTGCCACCTTGGACGGAAAGGATCTCCGTCAGCAGGACCCGCCTCGGTAGATCAGCTCAATCGAGCAGCCCCTTCTAGGGCAGGTCGCAGGTCCAAATCCCGCTCGAAGCATCAACGTTCATGACGGGAGCGCTCAGTGAGTGCCGGCTTCCAAGACATCACGCCGCACGCAACCCCACCTCAATGAACCACCAGAAGCAACTCCGCCGTTTGTCATTCTGATCCCATCATCGCTGGCAGGTCCTTCACGCAACCAGGGCCCTACGCGCCACTCACGATCCAAGGGAGAGATCACCGAATGAGTGCACGCAGGTGGTGGGGCGGTGTTCATCCAGCTGATGCATGTGGGCCGGATGTCTCACCCGGACAATACTCGGCACGGCCGGCCGCCGGTCGCACCGTCGGCGATCTCCGCCGACCAGGAGATATTCACGCCAATAGGATTGCAGAAGACGCCGACGCCGCGAGAGCTGAGCATGGAGGATATCCGGGCCATCACGGCTGAGTTCCGTCCCGCCGCAGCTTCTGCCTCTTGCACCAGTTCCTCAACCCCAACGCCAACCACCGCACCGACTCCTACGGCGGATCGGTAGAAAATCGCTCCAGGTTCGTGATCGAGATCGCCCAGGCTCTGGCCGAGGAAATCGGGGCGGACCGGGTTGGCATCCGCCTTTCCCCTGCTATGCCTTTGGGTGGAATCGACGAGGGCGACACTGAGAGTGCGCGCGCTCAGTACCGGCACCTTGTCGGTGAGCTCGTCGCCCTGAACTAGGCCTGCCTGCACCTTCACCATGCGGGCGACGACGAACTCCTCCGCTCCCTCAGGGACCTATGGCCGACGGCGGTGCTCGTGGTCCGCTACGGACGTAACCGGGAGCAAATCGCCGACGACATCAAGGCCAGCCTTGCTGACATTGCCGCGCTGGGCCGTTTCGCGCTGGCCAACCCCGACATCGTCGACCGCCTCCGTTCCGACGCCCCTCTGAATGAGTTGGACCCCAGCACTCTCTACGGCTGCGGGGCATCCGGGTACACCGACTACCCGGCCCTTGCCCAGGTGTGACCCACTGCCCTCAGGCCGCCTGCCCTGTGTGCTCCCCTTGGGGCCAGGGGCGGCCAGCCCCCCGAAGGGGTACATGTGGTGGGCGTCCACGTCCGGTACGTCGACACGGCGATGGCTGCGAACGCCACCGATCCCAAGATGGACCCGGCTGATCTCGTACGGACCGTATTGGATGCCGTCGAAGCCAGCGAGTACGAGGTTCTCGCCGACGAGACATCCGTGCGGCTCAAGGCCGGACTCAGCGCCCCCCTCGAGGCTCTCTACCCACAACTTGCCCACAACAAAGACTAGGAAAAACGTAGTGCCGTGGTCATGACTCAAGTTCAGGACCACGGTGCTTCCGAACCCCGAATCAGCGAACTGGCATGGGCGTCTGCGAACAGGGGAGGACCACGATTACCCCGCTTCGAACGCGCAGAACGCGCGCGCTTCGCGGCTCACTCGTACTCGCAACCAGCGGGCTATCGTCTCGAGAGGCGGGCGCCCGGCACGCCCGCAGCTTACGAGGGCCATAGAGATGCGCCCCAACGTGGGTGCCCGTGCAGGAACTTCCAAGCCTGGGGCGCCAGCCGCTTCAATCACCCGCCGAGAGGACCAGTACCACAGACCCGAGGAACTCGAGGAACTCCAGCACTTCCCGTGCTACAAGAGGGTTCCCGTGGCATTGGCATGCAGCGTCAGCCGGGACACTTCCCCTTGACAAATATATGAGTAAAGTCATAATTGAGTTTAATCAGTATTGAGACATGGTGCGTTTCGTGCCGCCGCTAGGACAACGTGCCCGGCGCGACCGGATGGCGCCCCCGAGAGATTGCCTGCACCACCGGCAGCAACTACTAACCAACACCCGTCATAGAAGGGACATCACGGCATGCGAGCGTTCGTCGTCACAAAGTACAAGGAGCCGCTGCGCGAAGCGGAGGTCGCTGAGCCGAGCGTCGGCGAACGCGACGTGCTCGTGCAGATTCAAGCAGCGGGCCTGAACCAGTTGGACGAGAAGATCCGGCTGGGTGAGTTCAAGCAGATCCTCCCCTACAAGCTCCAGCTGATCCTCGGCAACGACGTCGCCGGCACCGTCCTCCAGGTCGGGGAAAAGGTGCGCGGGTTCAAGCCCGGTGATGAGGTCTACGGCCGCCCCGACAAGGACCGCATCGGCACGTTCGCCGAGCGCATTGCCGTTGCAGAGGAAGACCTTGCACTGAAGCCCGCATCGGCCGGTATGGAGGAGGCCGGCTCACTGCCGCTTGTGGCGCTCACCGCATGGCAGGCCCTGGTCGAGCAAGGCAACGTGCGCCCCGGGCACAAGGTTCTCATTCATGCCGGCGCGGGTGGGGTCGGCTCGATCGCCATCCAGCTAGCCAAGCACCTCGGCGCGACCGTCGCAACTACCGCCAGCAGCTCCAACGCCGACTTCGTGCGGGACCTGGGTGCGGACATCGTCATCGACTATCGCACCCAGGACTTTGAGCAGCTCCTGAGCGGATACGACCTGGTGCTGGACAGCCTCGGCGGCGAAAACCTGCAGAAGTCACTGCGCATCCTCGGACCCGGCGGGAAGGCGATTGGGATCTCCGGCCCGCCTGATCCGGCATTCGCCCGCAAAGCCGGCCTGAACCCCGCGCTGCGCCTGGCGATCACCGGGCTCAGCAGCAAGATCCGGAGGCAGGCCAGGAAGCTAGGTGTCAGCTATGAGTTCCTCTTTATGCGCGCCAGCGGCGAACAACTCCGGCACATCAGCGCCCTGGTTGACGACGGCGTGCTGCGCCCAGTCGTTGGGAAGGTCTTCACTTTCGACCAGGCCCCACAAGCGCTCCAGTCTCTCTCCGCGGGCGGCTTCCGAGGCAAAGCAGTCCTCACCGTCAACAGCTGACCAACTGCCAGACATTCATCCCTAAGCAATCCAGGAGAACAACATCATGGACAACACCGACGCCTCACAGGAACCAATCGTTGCCTCATACGCGCAAGCACCTGCCAGTACCATCACCGCCGGTGGCGTCACCTACGCCTACCGCGAGCTGGGGCCAAAGGGCGGCATCCCCGTTGTGTTCTTCGTGCACCTCGCTGCCACAATGGATAACTGGGATCCCCGCATCATCGATCCCATTGCTAAGAACCGCCACGTCATCACCTTCGACCAGCCCGGTGTCGGCGCCTCAACCGGACGGGTTCCCGACAGTATCGAGGCAATGGCCGGAGACGCCTACACCTTCATCCAGGCCCTCGGGTTCGACAAGATTGATGTATTTTCCTTCTCACTTGGCGGCATGATCGCTCAGGACCTGGCCCTCAAGCATCCCGACCTCGTCCGCAAGCTCGTGCTGACCGGAACTGGTCCGCGCGGTGGTAAAGACATCGAGAAGGTCGTCGGCACCACCTGCGGGGACATCCTCCGCGCAACGCTGACACGGTCGGACCCCAAGGAATTCCTGTTCTTCAACCGCAACAGCACCGGCAAACCCGCCGCGAAAGCGTTTATCAAACGCCTTCAGGAGCGAACCGAGAACCGTAACGAGCCAATCAGCACCCGTGCATTCCAGACGCAGCTGAAGGCAATCCAGAAGTTCGGCCGCTCCGCCCCGTCGGACCTGTCGACGCTCACGCACCCCACCCTCATCGCCAACGGCGACAACGACCGCATGGTGCCATCCGTTCTCTCAGAGGACCTGCACCGACGCATCAAGGAATCCGAGCTGATCATCTACCCCGACTCCGGCCACGGCGGCATCTTCCAGTACCACGCCAAGTTCGCCCCCGCCGCCGTCGAATTCCTCGCCCCCTGACCTTCACGCTCACGAAAAGAAGGTACTAATGGGCACTTCACCAGCAACACCCAACCGCAGGTGAAGAAGCACTTTCACTTCCTCCGTCCTGCTGTGGGTACGCACCGAGCAGTCCCGCCAAGCAGGCATGGACTACTGGAAGGGCCCGCACTCCGGCATCATCGCCGCCACCCCAGGCCTGTCGGAATACCGGCAGATCCACCTAGCAGAACACAACCCAGCCTGCGGCCCCCCACCACCGGGGCGGAGACCGCCATCCCGGATGACCGGAAGATCGACGGCATCGCGGAAGTCACCTTCCAATCCGCCGCTCTCCCCCTGGGGTTCGCCGACAGAGCGGCCCGGGGCGCCTTCCGGTTGAGATGCTTTCCCGCCAGCTGACGCCGCTGGCCTCCGCGATCCGCGCCTACGACGTCGACGCCGCCCTCACCTATGTCAGGCAGGGCCAGGCCCTCCCCCACTACGAAGAGTAGAGACGCCGCGGGAGGGACTCGGGCTCCCCGGGATCGTTATACTCATTACTGAGTCCAGTCAGTTTACATCCGGAGGAACCCTCAATGCCTGTCGCGTCCCAGCCGCTCGGACGGCGCGAGCGGAACAAGCAGCAGAAGCTCGATCGCATCACTGCCGCAGCCAGCGAGCTGTTCGCGGAGCACGGGGTCGAGGAGGTCACAACCCAGCAAATCGCCGATAAGGCCGACATCGGCACCGGAACCCTGTTCCTCTACGCCAAAACCAAAGGAGAACTGCTCCTGCTCGTACAGAACGCCCACTACGCCGAAGCGCTCGAGCGGGGCGGGACTCATGCTCAAGCCATCCCGGATGTGCTGGATGCAGTGACGGCCATTGTGCGGCCGATCGTTGAGTGCAACCGAACCCAGGTAGACAACGGGCGCATCTACCTGCGGGAGATGGTGTTCGGCGACCCGACGGAGCCACACCACAGCGAGGCCCTCTCCATCGTCGCGCAGACCGAGGAGGCCATCGCTGCAGTCCTGGGCAGGGAGGAGCTCGCCGGTGCCGGTGATGCCGCAACGACTGCACGCATTGTCTCGGCGATCATGTTTGTCAGCATGGCAGCAAGCGTGAACGCTGCCTTGAGTACCGAGGCGATCGTGCAGGACATCAGGACTCAGATTAGCCTGCTCGTGCGCCGCTGACGCCTCCGGCAAGAACTTCGACGAGGTCCAATGTCCAGGGCACGCCCCGTGCACTTTGTACGCTGAATAATCCGATCCTTGTGCCGCCCGGGTACCACTGTAGGGGCGGCAGCAGCCGAACTCGGACTGAACCGGGCAACAATATAAAGGAAGCTGTCCCGACTCGGCATCACGGCGCACAAGTAATGCCAGAGTTGGGCAGGGTGACGAAAGGTCCGTTATCGGCGATTCAAAGCACGGGAGTAGAAGTGGATGCTAGAACTCCCGCGCATGAGGGAACTTGGCCTTTCCGCAGTCAAAGCTCGCTTTAGGGTGGTGACGATCTTGGAACGTCAGGAGTTAGTTTGCTCCTGGATCGCCTTCCGCCGTAGGCATCCTGCATCTAATGCGTGGTTCCACAACTTAGGGACCCATAAGTGATGGCGTTGCCCGTTGGCCATCGCGCGACCGAGTCACACACCGAACGTCCGTCCTTGGTTTTCTGCCGCAGCGTATTTAACCCGGCGCTATTGCTGATTGCGTGCTTCGCCCCACCAAGGCTCCGTCAAACGGCTTTGCGTTGGATAGCGGTGATAGCTGCCATAGAGATAAGGAGGCCCTGAGGGCAATGGACAGCATTGCGGTGAAATTACCAGTGGATTCGATAAGGGCACCGCTGAGTAGTGGTCCTATGGCAAATCCCGTGCCGATCATGAGGTTTACGACGCTCATAGCGTGAGCGTTGCCCAGTCCGGCGAGGGTGGACAGCAGGTAGGGAAGGATGAAGGTCCAAGCGAACTTGAATAGAACCGCTGCGATGGCGAACCGGACGAGCCCGGGCGCGCCGAACAACAAGGCGAGGCTCAGCCCCATGTTCCACTTAGGCGCCCTTCCAGCCATCGAGAAATCATGCAGGTGAAGGTGGCGGTGTCCCCCGGACCGAGGAGAGGAACTCTTGAGCCTTTGGATAACGTTGCCGGCACCCTGCCGCGGGTCGTCACCACCTTCGTGGACACAGCAGATTCCACTGCGAGCACGGCACTGCGCTGGATGTCAGTTCGTCGTCGGACCAGCACCGACGCGAAGACTTAGCGGGACGACGGCGGCACGACTTGGACTGCGTCTACGAACTTGGGTGCAACGCAGATTCGAGTCCCAAGCCTTGGATGCCGCCAGATGTCGCCCTCAATATCCAGAGCGCGGGTGTGCCGCTCAAGGCAGGCATCACCTCACCCCTGGCGATGAACCTCGCGTCACTCGGATCCCCAGCGGCTGACCACCATCCGGTTCTCGGGCAGTGGTGACCAGTGCGTGATGGTTCATCGAGCACAAGAGTCGAAGCAGCCGGGCGACGTTTCTTCATGACATTCCTTATTTGAGAGGGCCGGCGGGGTACCGGCCTCGGTTGGTAGTGCACATAGCCAGTCTAACGATTGTCAACAATCAACGATAGATTAAGCGGTGATTCTTTTGTTCTTGAATTCCGACAGATAGCGACCCGTCACGGTTTCCCAGGACGCCGGAAGGGAATTCTGATGTCCGGCCACATGTCTGGGGCTCTGACTTGGATGGCGCTGAGCGCGGGCGCTGGCTCTTACGGCGTGGACATTTCCTTTCGGGCCGGCGCACAGGGGCGGCGGTGTTTGGCTGCTCCGATTGCGGTGTCGTGGAGGATGAAGGCGAGCAGGGTGGGGCGGCGTTTCCACCACATCACGTAGCCCCAGATGACCATGGCGGCCAAGCCGCCGGCGACGGCGAGCAGGACGAGTTGGTTTGGCAGGCCGAAGAGCAGGCCCATGTGCGCGGCGATGGCCCAGTGGGTGAGTGTGGCGGCGAGGCCGAAGTCCTTGAAGCCGGCCCGGCTGGTGACCTTTTCCGTGGCCGGGCCGATCGCGACGGCGCTGGCGGTTGCAGGCCATTCCCTCCCGCTTCGGTCACGGCCCAGGCTGTGCCGGCTTTTGCCGGGGGTTTGATGTCGATCATCGGGGCGGTGATGATGTCGTCCCGGGCGATCCGCTGGACGGTGTCGTAGAGGGCCGGGTCCGAAGCCCCGCCGGCTGGTGCCTGCGCCGTGGTGTGGTCGGCGTGGTCACCGGCCGGTACTGAGGGAGGTCCGGTCAGCGTGGTGGAAACGGTGGGTGTCAGCCAGCCGAGGCTGGTCCGCAGGGCGGTGCAGGGTGCTCGGGTTCAGCCTGTCCGGCGGCGGTCTTCTCGTTCCACTTCACCACGGTCCCATCGGTGTAGGTCTGCCCCGCGGGCAGGTTAACAGTGGTTCCCTCGTCAGGCAGGATGCCGACGGAGAGCGAGAACGCCTGGTATTCATTCTGGCCGATCTGGTGGGCCGCGTCAGCGGTCCAGACGACGCTGCTCGGGTGGTGGCGGCTGCGGCGGTCTTGAGGGTACGGCGAATCGAGGTAGTCATGGGGGAATGCCTTTCCCAGAGAATGCATACAGGTCAGGGACGGGCGGCCGGCGCGGCCGGCCCGGGACAGCGGGCGAAGCGCCGCCGTCGGCCCCTGCCCGTGAGTGAAAGGGGACCGATTCTAGGCGGCGGGCACCACTGCGGGAGATCCCCCCGTGACGGCAGGCGCAGCCCAAGGCGAGTCCGGGGAAGAATGACGGTCAAGGTACACAGACCCGGGGCGCGGGCCGGAACGATGGTGGCCGGTTCGGGTTGCCGAAGGAGCGGGCTCAGCCATGAGGCCAGGATTCCAAGGGCCTGTTCGCCCCGGGCCAGGAGCAGCACAGTGCCCAGGGTCGCCACGGCGTGGGCAGCAAACATGAGCCCGTCGGGTGCCGCCCCGTGGATCGGTGCCACCGCGGTGAACGTCTCGCGGGCCTGGGATGCCGCGGGGTGCCCGGCATGGCCGGACAGCAGTGCTGGGCTTATCGACGCGGGGGCGCTTGCGGAAACAGCGCTGAGGGCCCAGTGCAGCCAGAGCTGTCCGGCTCCGAGCAGCCCGATAAGCACCGGAAACGACAGGCGGAACCGGGTCAGGGCAGCCACCGGGATCATGGTCACGGCGCACAGGGCCGCCAGGATGGCCGGTTGCGGTAGCTGGCCGCCGCCGGCCAGGTGCCCTCCCGCTGCCAGGCCAACCACGATGGATCCGATCAGTCCGGTGTGGAACAGGCGGAAGGAGGCGCGGGGCTCCCCGAGTCCTTCGGCAGGCTTCACATCACCAATGCCCCCATGGCCGGCGGCCGGATCACTATCGATATTGCCGACTCCGTCCCGTCCGTCCAGGGGCTGCCCGATGGGATGGTGTTCCATCAGGGCCACCGCCCGTGGCTGGCGGAACTCGTAGAGCAGGCCGGTCGCCGCCAAAAGCCTGCGCTTTGGGATCAGTCTGTTTCCGGTCCGAAGCAGTAGTGGCAGTTTTCGTCGCATTGATCTTCGGGTTCAGCGGTGCTGCGTGATGCCCCCTGATCTGCTCCCTCGTCTAACACTGCTATCCCTACCTTCCTCGTGGCGACCGGTGCACGGCACATCGTTGGCCGTCTGCTTCAGAACGTGCTTGCGTCAATGACAAACCGGTAGCGCACGTCGCTGGCGAGGACCCGTTCATAGGCGTCGTTGATTTTGCTGGCCGGAATGATTTCCACTTCGGCCCCGAGCCCGTGGGCAGCACAGAAGTCGAGCATTTCCTGGGTCTGCCGGATGCTGCCCATTTTGGAGCCAGCGAGGCTGCGCCGGAAGCCGATGAGGGACCAAGCCCGCTGCTTCAAGGGCTTGGAAGGAAGCCCGACGAGAACCATCGTGCCGTCCAAAGCGAGCAGGGAAAGGTAGTCGTCAATGTTGATATCGGCGGAAACGGTGTTGATGATGAGATCGAAATGTGATTTGAGAATCTCGAAGGTGGCGGGGTCGGAGGTGGCGTAATAGCCTTCCGCCCCGAGCCGGAAGGCGTCCTCCTGCTTCTTGAGGGACTGGCTGAGCACCGCGACTTCGGCGCCCATGGCGGCTGCGATCTTGACGCCCATGTGGCCGAGCCCGCCCATGCCGATGATGGCCACGCGCTTCCCCGGTCCGGCGTTCCAATTGCGCAGTGGCGAGTACATGGTGATGCCGGCGCACAGCATCGGTGCGGCCGCTTCGAGCGGAACGCCGTCAGGAATCCGCAGGACATAGTGCTCATCCACTACGATGCTGGTGCTGTAGCCGCCGGCGGTTGGCAGACCGTCCCGGCCCACCGAATTGTAGGTGCTCGTTGATCCGGCCAGGCAGTACTGCTCCTCCCCTGCAAGACAATTGACGCATTCACGGCAGGAATCCACAAAACAGCCCACCCCCACAGGGTCGCCCACTGAATGGCGCGTGACCTTGGCTCCGACGGCTTCGACCACACCGGCAATCTCGTGCCCTACGACCACCGGGTATTTGACTCCTGCCCAGTCCCCCCGCGCGGTGTGGATGTCTGAATGACATATTCCTGTGAACTTGACGGCGATTCTGACCTCAAATTCGCCGGGGTCGCGCCGTTCGACAACGCCGGGCTGCAATGGGGAAGTGGCCGAAGTGGCGACATAGGCCTTTGCGTTGGTGGGCATCTTGTGGCTCCTTCGTTTTGGAGGGTCTTGGCTACAGAGGCAGCGGGCCGGCTACGCGGGCTTGGGGGTTTGCCAGATGCTCGGGGCGAAGAATATCGTCAAGGTCTTCTGCGGTCAGTAGTCCCCGTTCGAGGACCAGGGAGGTGACGCTCCGACCTGTTGCCAGGGCCTGACGGGCAATGGAGGTCGCCGCGTCGTAGCCGATAAGCGGGTTGAGGATGGTTACGACTCCTATGCTCGATTCAACCTGCGAGCGTAGGAATTCCTTGTTGGCTGTGATGCCGCCGATGCAGTGGTCGGCCAACGTGGTGCACGCGGCGGTGAGGTGTGTCAGGCTCGCGAACAGTGAGCGCGCGATGATCGGTTCAAACGCGTTCAGCTGCAACTGCCCGGCCTCGGCCGCCATGGTGATAGTCAGGTCATTGCCGATGACTTCGAAGGCTACCTGATTGACGACTTCCGGTATGACGGGGTTGACCTTCCCGGGCATGATGCTCGATCCTGCCTGACGCGGGGGAAGGTTGATTTCGGCGAAGCCCGCGCGTGGCCCTGAGGACAGCAGCCGCAGGTCGTTGCAGATCTTCGACAGCTTCACGGCGACGCGCTTCAGTGTCCCGGAGAACAGGACGAAAGCGCCGCAGTCCTGCGTGGCTTCCACAAGATTGTTGGCGGTCACGAGCGGCAGCCCCGTGATGCGACGCAGGTGCGCGCAGGCTTCTGCGGCGTACCGGGGATGAGTGTTGATTCCTGTTCCAATGGCGGTCGCGCCAAGGTTGATCTCGTGCAGGTGGATCAAGGCTTCACGGATCCGGCGTTCGTCCTCGTCGACCATCACTGCATAGGTGCTGAACTCCTGGCCCAGGGTCATCGGCACAGCGTCCTGCAGTTGGGTCCTGCCGACTTTCACCACATCGTCGAACTCCAGGGCCTTGCGCGACAATTCTTCCCGGAGGTGGGCCATGGCCGACAACAACTCGAAGCTTCCCTGGACCGTGGCGATCTTGATCGCCGTGGGATACACGTCGTTGGTCGACTGGCCCAGATTCACATCCCCGTTGGGATGAATCATGGAGTATTCGCCTCGGCCGAGCCCTAGATGCTCCAGGGCGCGGTTGGCGATGACCTCGTTGGCATTCATATTCGTTGAAGTTCCTGCTCCGCCCTGGATGACGTCCACGACGAACTGCTCCAGCAAGCGGCCGTTTTCGATATCCCGGCAGGCCTGGGCGACAGCATCCTTCTTCACTGCGTCAATCAGCCCCAGATCGAAGTTTGCCAGCACCGCCGCGTGCTTGATCTGTGCCAGCGCCTTAACCAGCCCCGGATATGCGGAGATCGCGATGCCGGTAATCGGAAAGTTCTCCACTGCCCGCAGCGTCTGAATCCCCCAGTACGCGCCGGCAGGAACCTCCCGGGTCCCCATGAAGTCTGTCTCTGTCCTGCTTCCGCTGGTTTCCACCATGGACGATGCAGTGCTGTGTGCCATTTCTCTTCTCTTACTGCGGGAACCGGTGATTGCCGGGGTTAGTTGGACGGGAAGTTGTAGGAGGCACCCGAGGCGTGGGTGGGCTCGGGCCAGCGTGAGGTGACTACTTTGCCGCGGGTGTAGAAGGAGACGCCTTCGGGGCCGTAGATGTGCTTGTCACCGAACAGCGAAGCCTTCCAGCCGCCGAAGGAGTGGTAGGCCACCGGGACGGGCAGCGGCACGTTGATGCCGATCATGCCGACGGTCACGGAGCGCTGGAATTTGCGGGCGTTGGCGCCGGAGGAGGTGAAGATCGCGGTGCCGTTGCCGTAGGGGTTGGCGTTGATGAGCTTGATGCCCTCCTCCAGGTCCTCCACGCGGACGACGACGAGGACCGGTCCGAAGATTTCCTCGGTGTAGGCGGTCATTTCGGTCTTGACGTGGTCCAGGACGGTGGGGCCGACCCAGAAGCCGTCCTCGTGGCCGGGGACCACCAGGTCGCGGCCGTCCACCACCATGGCCGCGCCGGCGGC
>NZ_JBFTJD010000043.1:0-7102 GCF_056395245.1 Arthrobacter sp. 10L430
GAGCCCTTCTTCAGCCCGACAGACACAAGGTCGCTGTTGCCGACGTTGATCTGGGGGGTGAGGATGGTGAACGCGTTCGGCTGCTGCTTCGCGGCCCAGGCGAGGGAGGTCGTGTCGTAGAGGATGCCGTCGACGCGCTTTGATGCCAGCTGGGTCAGCGCGTCCTGGACGTTGGGCAGCGTCACGGCGTTGATGGCCGGCTGGCCCTTGGAGGTGCAGGTTTGATCCGAGAGGGCCGGGAGCCGCTTGAGCTGGCCCGTCGATCCGGCCGTGACGGCGACGTTCTTACCGCACAGGCTCTCATTGGTGAGCTTCAGCGGATTTCCTGCACTCACGGCTACTGAAGTGCCGGCCGTGAAGTAGTCGATCATGTTCAGGACCTTCAGCCGCTCCGGCGTGGGGGACATGGTGGTGATAGTGAAGTCGTAGCGGCCGCCGTCGATACCGGGAACGATCGTGTCAAACCCGGTGTTCTCGAACTTCAGCTTCAGTCCGAGCTTCTTGGCCACCAGGCGGGCAACATCAGGGTTCAGACCGATCGGGGTGGTGTTGTCCTCAGCCAGGAACGTCGTCGGCGGATAGTGCAGGTCCATTGCGACAGTGAGTTCGCCCTTGTCCTTGATGGACTGCGGCAGCAGTGCGACGGCGGCCGCATCCGGCTGGACACCCTCGGAAATATCAGCAGTGTTTGACGTCTTCGAGCTGTCCGGGGCCGGGGTGCTTGCTGCCGTGCCTCCACAGGCGCTCAGGGCCAGCAAGACGCCAAGTGCTGCCGTGGCAGTCTGAACTTTGTTTCTCGTTTTCATGGTGCTTCCCTTCAAAAGGTTTCAGCTGAAGATGATCTGCTGAGATGGGTGCAGTATTTCCAGAACCCTCCGTCCGCATCAGTTGTTGCAAGACGCGAGGCGGTGCTGGGGTTGGTGCTCCATGCGGGTTGTGATCAGGATCTCGTTTCCGCATCCAAGAGCAATGCAACAGCCCAGATAGCCGATTGTCAACAATTGACGATAAAATAAACCAACTATTTTTCCGCGTTTCCTAGTTGCGAAAGAATCTCACTAAGAACTGTTGACAATCTACAATCAGCAGACCTAGAGTCAGAACAGCGGGCATCGGAGCCCGAAGGACCCCGATGGAACTCCGCAGGCGCAGACTAAAGGAAGGCGGCAGGCCACACATCCGGGCCTCCCGTTCAAGACCGAATGAAACGGACGAATCATGGCAGACACGAACTTCCGGCCGAAGTACATCTCTTTTGATGTCTACGGCACGCTGATCAACTTCGACATCGATCCCACCACCCGTCGCCTGCTTGATGGCCGCATCTCAGAAGAGCAGTGGCCGGCCTTCAAGAAGCAGTTCCGCGGGTACCGGTTCGACGAGGTCCTTGGCGACTACAAGCCCTACGAGGCGATCCTTCAGGATTCCTTTGACCGGGTGTGCAAGCGCTGGGGCATTGGACCGACCGAAGGCGCCGGCGCAGCGTTCGCTGAGGCTGCACGCGGCTGGGTCGCCCACGAGGATGTACCGGCCCCGCTGAAGCTCATGGGCGACAACTACCAGCTGGTGGCCCTGTCCAACGCAGACGACAGCTTCCTGGACATCAGCATTCCGAAACTCGGCGCAGACTTCCACGCCGTCTACACCGCCGAACAGGCCCAGGCCTACAAGCCTCGCTACCAGGCCTTCGAATACATGCTCGACACCCTGAACGCCAAGCCGGAGGACTTCCTGCACGTCTCCTCGCACACCCGCTACGACATGCATCCGATGCACGACATGGGCTTCCGCAACCTCTGGATGTTGGACCGTGGCTACGACCCCATTGGCGAGGGCTACGACCTCACCACTGCCAAGTCCCTGGACGAGATCAACAAGCACCTCGGTCTCTAAACCGACGTCGAGGCGAAAGGTCAAACCGTGAAACTAATTCCTTACTGGCTGGACACGGCCGAAGCATCCGGTGATTACCGGCAGGCTCCGGTACCCGAGAATGTCGATGTCGCCATCATCGGCGCCGGCTTCACCGGACTCTCCGCAGCCCTGGAATTTGCCAAGCAAGGCGCCAGCGTTGCCGTTTTCGAACGCCACACCGTGGGGTGGGGCGCATCGGGCCGGAACGGGGGAATGGCGACTACCGGGTTGGCCATCAGCTTCAGCACCGCGGTCAAGCGCTACGGCGCCACGCGTGCCGTGGAGATGTTCCGGGAATACAACGACGCCATCGACAGCATCGAGAAGCTCGTGCATGACAATGGCATCGACTGCGACTACAAGCGCTTTGGAAAGCTCTCGCTGGCCTTCCACAAGTCCCACTATGAGGGCTTCCTGAAGTCGCAGGAGAAGCTGGCCACCCTGGCCGATCACCATGTCACCGTCATCCCGAAGTCCGAGATCCACAGCGAAATCGGCACGGACTTCTACCAGGGAGCGATGGTTGACCCGCTCGGGGCGGGCCTGCACGTGGGCAAGTTCGTGCACGGGCTGGCCGGGGCGGCCGCTGCCGCCGGAGCGGATATCTGCGAGAACGCTGCAGTGACCGAGCTGAAGAAGGTTTCGGGCACTGTGCACGACGTGCACACCACCCGGGGCATCACCAGGGCCAAGCAGGTCCTGGTCGCCACCAGCGGCTACACCGGCAACATCACCCCATGGCTGCAGCGCAGGGTGATCCCGGTGGGCAGCTTCATCATTGTCACTGACCCGCTGCCCGAAGACGTGGTCAACCGCATCCTGCCCAACCGGCGCCAGGCGTCCGACAGCAAGATGCTCACCTATTACTTCCGGATCACCCCGGACAACAGGCTCCTCTTCGGCGGCCGGGCACGTTTCGCCCTGTCCAGCCCGGACTCGGACGTCAAGAGCGCCGAGATCCTCCGCAAGGCCATGCTCGAGCTCTTCCCCTATCTCTCCAATGCCAAGGTGGACTACATCTGGGGCGGCCTGGTGGACCTGTCGATGGACCAGATGGTCCACGCGGGCCAGCATGATGGGCTCTTCTATTCGCTCTGCTACAGCGGCCACGGTGTGCAGATGGCCGCGCACATGGGCAAGCGCATGGCCCACTACATGGCAGGCGACAAGTCCGCCAATGTTTGGGAAGACCTGAAGAACCCGCCCGTGCCAGGCCACTTCGGGCCGCCCTGGTTCCTGCCCTTCATCGGCGCAGCCGCAAAAATTATCGACCGAGTCAAGTAGACGTTTCCCACCACCAGGCAAGATAAGGGTCCCCATGTCATCAACAACGGTCGCTGAAGCGCGCCCAAAAACTACAGAGGAATCCGCCTACAGGCGCGCACAATTTGCCAACCTTCCCGGCGGAGCTTTTTTCGAAGGGCAGTGGCAGACCGCCGAGTTGACCCTGGAGGTGCGGGATCCTGAGGATGGTGTCCTGCTCGGCCGGGTGTGCACCTCCACGTCACAGGACGTGGAGCGTGCCATCGCGCACATCGACCGCCATCTCCAGGCGGACGAGTGGCCGTTGCGTGCCCGTCGGCAGGCACTGGAAAAGGCAGTGCTGCTTTTGGGGGAGCAGGCCGAGCGGTTCGCCAACATCGTTGCTGCCGAGAGCAGTAAGACCATTACCGAAGCCGAACGTGAGGTTCGGCGTTGCATCGAGACCCTGCGGCTCTCCGCCGCGGCCTCCGAGGAGTTGGCGGGGGAGACCCTGGGTTTTGAGGACAGCATGGCCGGTGCGGGCAAGATTGGCTGGTACAGCCGGAAGCCGGTGGGAATCGTTGCGGCGATTACGCCGTTCAATGATCCGTTGAACCTGGTGGCACATAAGCTGGGCCCTGCGCTGATCGGTGGCAACGGCGTGGTGTTGAAGCCTTCCACGCGCACGCCGCTGACCGGGCTGGCTTTTGTTCAGTTGCTGCTCGAAGCGGGTGTTCCGTCGGGTCGCATCGCCGCAGTCGTCACCGGCCCCGGCGTGTCCGAGGCTGTTGTGACGGACCCCCGAGTGGACCTGATTTCCTTCACCGGCGGGCCGGCCACGGCTGAGCGGATCGCCGCGGCGGCCGGGGCGAAGAAGATCCTGTCCGAGCTCGGCGGGAATAACGCCACGATTGTCTGCGCCGACGCTGATGCCAAAGCTGCGGCGAAGGCCATCGTGGCGGGCGCCTTTGGCGTGGCCGGGCAGAACTGCCTGTCCGTCCAGCGGGTCTACGTCCACATTTCTTTGTTCGATGAGGTCCTGGAGCTGGTCACTACCGGTACCAGGGCGCTGCGGACCGGGCCGAAGCTTGACCGGGGCACCGATGTCGGCCCGTTGATTTCCGAGGCGGAGGCCCGGCGGGTTGAGGAATGGGTGGAGGAGGCGAAGGCTGCCGGAGCCACTGTCCACGCCGGCGGGCAGCGCCGGAATGCGTACTATGAGCCGACGGTCCTGGCTGATGTGCCCTCGGACGCCAAGGTGATCGCGGAGGAAGTCTTCGGGCCGGTGGTCAGCATCTTGCCGTTCATCGAGGTCCGGGACGCCGTGTATTCGGCCAACAATACCGAGTACGGCCTCCAGGCCGGCGTCTTCACGCAGTCCATTGACCTCGCCCTTGCCATCGCCGAGAAGCTGCACGTCGGCGCCGTGGTCATCAACGAGACCAGCGACGTCCGGATCGACTCCATGCCCTTCGGTGGTTTCAAGAAATCAGGGGTGGGCCGCGAAGGCGTCCGGCACGCGGTACGGGGGATGACTGAACCCAAGAACACCATCATCAATCTGGGTGAGTCAAAGGCCCGCTGGCAGGTCCTCGGCGGCCTCACGGAAGGAGCATCCTCATGAGCACGCACAGTATCGCAGTGATCGCCGGCGACGGGATCGGCAAGGAAGTCGTCCCCGCGGCGATTGAATGCCTCGAGCGGATCGCCGGGATTCACTCCCTGAACCTGGCGTTCACGTTCTTCGACTGGGGGTCGGACTACTATGGCCGGCACGGGCGGATGATGCCCGCTGGCGGGCTGGCACAGCTCGCCAGGCACGACGCTATTTTCCTGGGCGCGGTGGGCTCACCGGAGGTTCCGGACACGGAATCGCTGTGGGGGCTGCTGATTCCGATCCGCCGGGAATTCCAGCAGTACATCAACCTCCGTCCGGTTAAAACGCTCGACGGCGTGACCTCACCGCTCGCGTCTGACAAGCCCATCGACATCCTGATCGTTCGTGAGAACAACGAAGGTGAATACTCCGAGGTCGGCGGCCGGATGTACCGCGGCCTGCCGTACGAGACCGCCGTGCAGGAAACCATCTTCACCCGCCTGGGAGTGTCGCGGGCGGCCCACTTCGCCGCGGCGCTTGCAGCTTCCCGCAGAGGACAGCTGACGTCCGCGACGAAGAGCAACGGCATTATCCACACCATGCCGTTCTGGGACGAGGTGGTCGAGGAAACCGTCGGGCAGTATCCCGGCGTGACCGTGACCCACGAGCTGGTGGACGCCCTGGCTGCGCACCTGGTCCTGAAGCCGTGGACGCTTGATGTCATTGTCGCCTCCAACCTTCTCGGTGACATCCTTTCGGACCTCGGCAGCGCCGTCACCGGCTCCATCGGCGTCGCACCAAGTGCAAACCTGAACCCCGAGGGCGACTTCCCGTCCCTTTTCGAACCGGTCCACGGTTCGGCGCCGGACATCGCAGGGAAGGGCCTGGCCAACCCTGTAGGACAGATCTGGTCCGGCGCCATGATGCTGGAGCATCTCGGGCACCCCGAGGCCGCCGCGCACCTCCAGTCAGCGTTCGAATCGGCCCTGCGTGACGGTCACGGCACCCACGACGTCGGCGGAACCTCGTCGACGTCGGAATTCACGGCAGCCGTCCTGTCCGCGATCGACACCCTCGCCCCGGTAACGGCATGACGACCGGCGCCACCGGAGCCAAGCGGCCCGTCGTCGCCGCCCTCTACCACGAGGCGCTCCCGCCACGCCTGGCAGAAATCGAAGAGTTCGCAGAAGTCCGGCTGACTAAGGCAGAGGGCCTCGCGAAGGCGATGGTCGGCGCGGACGTGCTGTATCAGTGGCACTCCTTCTCGCCCGCGCTCAAGGAGAACTGGGGCGCCGCCTCTTCCCTGCACTGGGTCCATGTCTCGGCGGCGGGGGTGAGCCAGTTGCTGTTCGATGAGCTGATCCGCAGCAACATTGTTTACACGAACTCGCGCGGGGTCCTCAGCCGGGCCATCGCAGAGTTCGCCCTCGGGTTTGTACTGGACATGGCCAAGGACGCACAGGGCTCGTTCAGGCTGCAGCAGGAACAGCGGTGGCAACACAGGGTGACGCGCATGATCCAGGGACAACGCGCCCTGGTGGTCGGCACCGGCTCCATCGGACGTGAAATCGCCCGGCTGTTCCGCGCTGCGGGAATGGAGATCAGTGGCGCCGGGCGCACAAGCCGCGCCGGGGACGGTGACTTCGAATGGATCTACTCCTCGCAGGACCTGGCCGGGATTGTCCATGACTACGACTTTCTTGTGCTCGCCGCTCCGCTGACCTCAGAGACCAAGGGACTGGTCAACGCGGAGGTCCTGGCGGCCATGAAACCATCTGCACACCTGATCAACGTAGGGCGCGGCGAGCTGGTTTATACGGGCGCCCTGACCGAAGCCCTGGCGTCGGGTTCCATTGCCGGAGCTGCCCTTGATGTGGTGCACCCCGAGCCTCTGCCCCGGGGGCACGCCCTCTGGAACATGGAGAACGTCATCATCACACCCCATATGAGCGGTGACACCGAAGACTACCTCGATGATCTCGGGAAACTGTTCGTCGACAATCTGAGGCGCTTCTGCACTGGCCAGCCATTGCAGAACGTCGTGGACAAAACCCTCGGGTTCGTCTCCGTTTCCTGAATCCCGGCCTTTCAAAGGAACTACGCTATGACCACGTCAACGACGACCATCACCACCACCATCAACCACTTCATTAACGAAGCCGAGACCGCCGGCGAAGGCGGCCGGACGCAGCCCGTCTATAACCCGGCCACCGGCGCCGTGTCCGCGGAGCTGCGGCTGGCCAACCGGGCGGACCTGGATGCCACCGTCGCTGCGGCCCGCAAGGCTGCCGACTCCTGGGGTGACATTTCCCTGGCCAAGCGCACCGGGGTGCTGTTCAAGTTCCGCGA
>NZ_JBFTJD010000044.1:0-6333 GCF_056395245.1 Arthrobacter sp. 10L430
GAGCCCTTCTTCAGCCCGACAGACACAAGGTCGCTGTTGCCGACGTTGATCTGGGGGGTGAGGATGGTGAACGCGTTCGGCTGCTGCTTCGCGGCCCAGGCGAGGGAGGTCGTGTCGTAGAGGATGCCGTCGACGCGCTTTGATGCCAGTTGAGTCAGCGCGTCCTGGACGTTGGGCAGCGTCACGGCGTTGATGGCCGGCTGGCCCTTGGAGGTGCAGGTTTGATCCGAGAGGGCCGGGAGGCGCTTGAGCTGGCCCGTCGATCCGGCCGTGACGGCGACGTTCTTACCGCACAGGCTCTCATTGGTGAGCTTCAGCGGATTTCCTGCACTCACGGCTACTGAATTGCCGGCCGTGAAGTAGTCGATCATGTCCAGGACCTTCAGCCGCTCCGGCGTGGGGGACATGGTGGTGACAGTGAAGTCATAGCGGCCGCCGTCGATACCGGGAATGATCGTGTCGAACACGGTGTTCTCGAACTTCAGCTTTAGTCCGAGCTTCTTTGCCACCAGACGGGCAACATCCGGATTCAAGCCGATCGGAGTGGTGTTGTCCTCGGCAAGGAACGTCGTCGGCGGATAGTGCAGGTCCATCGCCACGGTCAGCTCACCCTTGTCCTTATAAGACTGGGGCAACAGCTTGACGGCGGCCTCGTCTGGCTGGACGCCCTCAGAAATATCAGCTGTATTTGACGTCTTCGAGCCGTCAGGCGCGGGACCGCTGCCGGTGCTCGATCCGCACGCGCCCAGCGCCAGCAAAACTGCCAATCCTGCAGCCGCAGTCTGGACCTTGATTCCGGTCTTCATCGGTGCCTCCCTTGCATGTTCCAACCGCTTCTGAGCTGAGACGGTGCGATCTCGCCAGAACCCCTCCTCTCCGATTTCAAGCGTGAACTCCATTGTCGGTATAGGGAAGGGATCCGTCTGTACCTACAATGCAACCACTCAAATCGCAGATCATCGACAATTTACAGATGTTTATCTTTACAGATGTTTAGTTGAAGCTTCTCGCGATCAGCCCCTTCGCTCGCAACACCCTTTTGACCGACCGCTGAGCAGATAACCACGGCCATTTTTTATGGCTCCCAAGGCAACAAGCCCATCGCCCTGATGCCGCCGGCCCACCAATAGTTGGTCGATACGTCGTGCATCAAAATTCCGGAAATCGTTGACAATCGACATAAGCAGAAGGTATCGTCGACAATCGACAGAACCAGTCTCGTCGACAATCGACGAAGCATCGAGTAACTGGAGGATTCATGGCATTCGGAACCAAGCCGAAGTTCGTTACATTCGACATGAACGGAACGCTGATCAAGTTCCGGATCAATGACGCGATCCGTGAGGTCTTGGGCGACCGGCTGCCGGCCGGGGTCGCCGATGATTTCCTGCAGGTCTGCAAGGCGTACCGGATCGACGAGTGCACGGGCGAGTACAAGCCGTTCCACCAGATTGTCGCCGACTCCATGGAACGCGCCTCGCACAGGCTCGGCCTCGAGTTCCGTGCGGGCGACGCGCGGGCCGTCTACGAGCACATCCCCACGTGGGGCCCGTACCCGGGTGTCACCGATGCACTGAACCGGCTGGCTACGGAAGTCCCGCTGGTAATCATCACGAACAGCGACACCGCGCATGCTGTGCGCCTCGCGGAGAACCTCCAGGCGCAGTTCGAAGTCGTCATCAGCGCCGAGCAGATGGGCGTCTACAAGCCACGGCTCCGTGCGTTTGAGTACATGTTCGACAAGCTCGGCGCGGCACCGGATGAGATCGTGCACGTCTCTGCGAGCCCGATGTATGACCTGCGACCCGCGGCCATCATGGGGATCAAGGACAAGGTGTACGTGGACCGGGGCTTTGAGCACGACGAGCACTGGCTCGGCTACGAGCGGATCACCGACATCGCCGACCTCCCCGTCCTCTTCGGCCTGCCCCGTCCCGCTGCCTCGTAAAGGGAGACCTGAGTACAGATGAGCGTCACCAGGGCCGGCTCGGCTTCAGATCGGCTCCGAGCCCTCGGTCTGGACCTTCCCAGCATCGCCAGTAACGCATACTTCGTGCACCACCGGTCGGTGGGCTCCAGCATCCACATTTCGGGCCAACTGCCTTACAAGGACGGTGAGCTGCTGGGTCAAGGCCTTGTCGGCCGGGATGTCGAGCTGGAGACGGCGCGGGAGCTCGCGCGCCATGCCGCGCTCAACTGCCTCGCCGCCGCTGTGCAGGCGGTGGGGGACCTGGACCGGGTCCGGATCGTGCAGATGTTGGTCTTCGTTGCCAGTACGCCGGAATTCGGTCTGCAGTCGCGGGTCGCCAACGCGGCCAGTGAATTGCTCATCGAAGTGTTGGGCGAGAACGGACGGCACGCCCGGACCGCGATCGGTGTTGCCGGGCTACCGCTGAACACTCCTGTAGAGATCCAGATGGTCTGCACGGGCGTTTAGGGACGGGCACGACGCGGTGTTGTGCGGGACCTGCTGATGCGGGTCCCGAACTTTTCAGCTTCGAGGAAGTCAGCATCGCTACCCTCGATCATTCATAGACAGAATCATGAGGAGTACAGCGTGAACCGCCTCCAAAAGGCACTGGACGCCATCGTCGAGCGGGTTGACACCCCCGCACCCATAGTGCTCGTCGACGTGATGCAAGACAACATCGACCGCATGCAGGCCTTCGCCGCCCAGCAGAACCTCGACGTCAGGCCACATGTCAAGACGCACAAATGCGTGGAGATCGGTCGGCGCCAGGTCAAAGCGGGGGCCGCCGGGATTACCGCAGGCAACGTGGGTGAGGCCGAGGTCTTCGCGGCGGCCGGGTTCGACGATATCTTCATCGCGTACCCGATCTGGCCTTCGGGATCTAGAGGGACGCGGATCCGCAGGCTGGCCGAGACCACCCGGCTGCGGGTCGGCGTCGACAACGTTGCGGCGATCAA
The DNA here is from genome assembly GCF_056395245.1 of Arthrobacter sp. 10L430. NCBI lineage: Bacteria > Bacillati > Actinomycetota > Actinomycetes > Micrococcales > Micrococcaceae > Arthrobacter > Arthrobacter sp. 10L430. Next base: position 2,929 of record NZ_JBFTJD010000044.1, read on the forward strand.
TGCCCTCGCCGACGCGATGGGCGCAGAACCAGACCGTCTGCAGGTCGTGATTGAGGTCGACTGTGGTGCCCGTCGTTCCGGGGCTCCTCCCGAGGTCGCGGGCGACCTCGCTCTCGCGGCCCGCAAGCGCGGCCTGGTCCCGGCCGGCGTCTTCACCTATCCAGGTCATGGCAGCTCCGGTCCGGACGCTCGCAAGCGGGCCGCGGATGACCAGGATGCGGCGCTCACGACCGCGGTGCGCAGCCTCAGCGCAGCGGGAGTCACCCCAGAGGTGGTCAGCGCTGGCTCCACACCCACCGTGGAATTCGCCACCAGCAGCGTCATCACCGAGATCCGGCCCGGCGAGTACGTGTTCAACGACCTGAACAACACCAGGCTGGGCGCCTGCACGGAGGATCAGATCGCGCTGTTCGTCGCCGGCACGGTGGTCAGCGACTGGGTTCCCGATCAGGTCATTCTCGATATCGGCACCAAAGTCCTCGGCCGCGAAGGCAGCCCCGAGATCGGCTACGGCGGCATCGCCGGCACCACGGCCGTGCTGTCCAGGCTCAACGAGTACCACGGATTTCTCCCGCTGCCCCCCGGAGACTTCCGCCCGGGTGTCGGCACCGTGCTTCCGGTCGTGCCAAACCACGTTTGCCCGGTGGTGGTCAATTTCGAGGAGTACATCGTCACCGACAGCACGGGCACATCGCTGCAGCGGTGGCCGGTCGACGCCCGCGGATTCCTCAGTTGATCCACGCGGCCAAGAATTCCGTATCCAAGTTTGCAACCCAACGAACTTACCCCTAAGGAGTGTTTGACATGAGACTTGAGAAGACCACGGCCCTGGTAACCGGAGCCAGCAGCGGAATCGGGGAGGCAGTAAGTTCCCACTTCCGCCGCGAAGGCGCGCGGCTGCTGCTCACCGGCCGCAGGGAGCAACTCGATAGCGCCCAGCCCGACGATCTGTACGTCCCTGGAGACCTCAATGACGAGGCGTTCGTCCAGGGCCTCGCCCAGCAGGCCGCCGAGTCCTTCGGTACGGTCGACGTCGTCGTCCTCAACCACGGACTGCAGGTCAGCGGCCCGCTCACGGAAATGGCCTACGACGATGCGAAGAACGTGCTCCACAGCAACCTGCTCAGCTCCTTCCTGGTGATGAAGCACTTCGCACCGCTGATGCCCGCCGCGGGAGGTTCGTTTGTCTGCGTCAGCTCACGGCTCGGCATGGTCGGAAAGCCCGACGAAGTCTTGTACTCCGCGGCTAAAGGTGGCCTCATCATGCTCGCCAAGGGTGCGGCGATCGAATGGGCCCCGCGCAACATTCGCGTCAACGTCGTGGCGCCGGGTCTGACCGTCACCCCGGTCATCGAAGCATCGTTCCAGCGCAGGCCTGACGCCGAGGCATACCGCCGCCAGCGCGAGGGCCAGATACCGCTCCAACGCCTCGCCACCCCCGACGAGATCGCCGACGCCATACTTTTCCTCGCGTCGAAGGAATCGTCCTACATCACCGGAGCAACCCTCCCCGTCGACGGCGGCTACACCGCGTTCTGAACACCACGCCGTCCAGCGGAGACAGCCCGGATGCCGGCCAAGGCTCTCTGAGTGATGGCCCCGCCGTCCTATTACCTCAACGGTTCCCACACAAAGAAGGACAACTATGAAAGCCCTAGCAGCAACACCCCGAAACGGAGAGCTCGGCTTCTGGATGGCCGGACTCGCGGACAAGAGGCCCACCTACCCCCGCTTCACAGGTCAGGACTCTGTAGACCTGGCAATTATCGGTGGCGGCTACACAGGCCTGTGGGCCGCGTACTTCGCCAAGAAACTCGAACCGTCACTCTCGGTCGCTGTATTTGAGGCAGAACAGATAGGCTACGGCGCCTCCGGACGGAACGGCGGCTGGCTATCGGCCATGATTCCAGGAAACCGCGCCACTTTTGCTCGTGCATCCGGGGACGGGCCGGCCGCCAGCCGGGCATTACAGCAGGAATTTATCGCCGGCGTCGATTCCGTCCTGGATATTCTTCAGGCCGAGGGCATTAATGCGGATCAGCACAAAGGTGGCGCGCTCGTGGCCGCCCACACCAAGGCGGGGCTAGGCCGGATTGTAACCAGGCGTCACGCCGACTTGAAGTATGGATTGACCGAAGACGAGGTGCAACTGCTTGACCGCGACGCGTTTCAGGGTCAAATCAACATATCCACCGTCCACGGTGGGCTCTTCTACAAGCATTGCGCGCGGCTCCACCCGGCGAAACTTGTCTATGGTCTCGCCGACACACTCACAGACATGGGGGTGAGCATCTACGAAGGCAGCCGGGTAGGCAGTATCGACGGAACGACCCTCAGTCTGGCAGACGGGCGGGTGACCGCGGCCAAAACGTTCATCTGCACTGAAGGGTATTCGGGACCATTGCTTGGTAGCAGGGCTTTGATACCGATCAACTCCTCGATTATCGTGAGCAAGCCGCTATCGCAGGAGGCCTGGCAGCAGATTGGCTGGAACGGGCTGCAGTGCCTCAGCGACTCCGCACACACTTTCATCTACGCCCAGCGAACATCGGACGGCCGTATCGCTATCGGCGGACGGGGGGTGCCTTACCGCTACGCCTCCGGCACGGGGGGTACCGGTTCAACTGCCCAGTCTACCGTTGACCTGATCTCTGAAAAGCTTGGCTCCTTCTTCCCCGGTATCCAGTTCGAAGTGGACCATGCCTGGTCGGGTGTTCTGGGCGTTACCCGCGACTGGAACGGCGGCGTCCATTGGGACCAAGCGACCGGGATCGGATCTTCTACCGGGTATGCAGGACACGGCGTCACGGCAGCATACGTCGGCGGGAGAACTCTCGCGGAGCTGGCTTTCGAACAAGAAACAGAACGGACCACACTTCCCTGGGTCGGCTACCGCGCACGGAAGTGGGAACCTGAACCCATCCGCTGGCTGGGTGTTCACGGCATGTACCGGCTCTTTGGTCTTGCGGACCAATGGGAAGAGCGCAGGGATTCCACCAAGACCTCGCTCCTGGCCAGATTCGGCAGCAGACTCGCCGGACTTCACGAATAGTGCGTGGGGCGGGCTTCCACGGCGGCACCTGGATCGTCTAGTAGCTGCACAGTTTTGCCCGAGCTGAGCTCCAGATACACCTACTCCGATCAGCAGCGAAACAGCCCCCAGTCCGGCGGATCAACTTCACCTGAAACCCATTCGAAGGGAAGCACCATGAAGACCATAAACAAAGTTCAGACAAAAGCCGCAGGCTTCGTGGTGGAACGCGGCGACGCCCGGGAAATCCTCTCCAACCCCAAAGAACCCCGCACCCAGGCCTTCCTGAAGCAGGTGCTCTGACCATGGACGGAAAACTCGCCGTCATCGGCCTCGGCAGCATCGGATCCATGGCCCTCTGGCAAGCCTCCCGC
>NZ_JBFTJD010000045.1:0-5111 GCF_056395245.1 Arthrobacter sp. 10L430
TCATCCAAAATCGCGTTTTTCTCGTCAACAGTGAAGTGACGATTCGACTGGCGGACAGGAATAACAAAATCCATCATGGACCTTCCCCGCCCGAGTGCCGCGTCCGGTGCAGACAGAAACCTGTCACACAAGAGCCTGACACACAGGGGACCAGGGCCGCCTGTGCGGGCCGGGACCGTCCGTCCGGGTCAGGAACGCCCGACGGCGCCTGCCGGGCTTTGCCGGGTGGCGAGCCCAAGCAGCCGGTCGCGGACGGGCTGCGCACGTTCGGCGAGCGCGAGGCGCGTCATGCCGGAGGAGCCTAGGCGCAGCAGCTGCGTCCGCATGACCCGCTTCCTGTTGTAGGCCTTGAGCGCCTCAGCAACGGACCGCGAGTTCAGCAGCTCGGCCAGCGTGACGGCGTCCACCAGCGCCTCGCAGGCGCCCCGCCCAAGGTTCGGCGTCATCCCGTGCGCGGCGTCGCCCACCAGCACAGCACCCGGCCGTTCATAGCTGCCGAGGATTGGAACCGTCCAGATCCGCTGGGCGAGGGACGTCGCCGGAGTGGCCGTTTCCAGCACCTGCATGATGGCGGGCGCGCTTCCCGCGAACCGGCCCCGGGTTTGCTGCAGCGCCTCGGCAACGTCCACGCCTGCCGGTCCAAGGTCCGAACGGAATGAGGCGTACCAGTAGGTCCTGCCGCCCGAGGCCGGCGTAATGCCGAACAGCTTCCCCCGGCCCCAGTATTCGCCGCCGGAACCCGCGGCGACCGGATCGGCAAGGACACCTCGCAACGCCAGGTAGGGCGACTGCGTGGCTTCCGAGCGTCCACCCCAGAAGGCGCGCCGGACCACGCTGTGGACACCGTCGGCACCCACCAGCAAGCCTGACGCCAGCGGCCCCGACGCCGGTATGTCCTCCACCCGCCCCGCCACCCGGCGCACGCTGCCGGGAACCGCGGCCCCGAGCAGCCTAAGGAGGCCGGCCCGGGACACGCCCAGCACTCCGCGCACTTCCGGCGAGATCCAGGAATTGCCTGCCGCATCCCGCAGGGCCATCCCGCCGAACGTAGCTGCCACGCCCCTGATGTCCGGCAGGATCCCGAGCAGCGCCAAGGCACTTTGCGCCTCCGGCCACATGGCGAGAGACGATTCCACCGTGGGCGGACCGGGCCGCTGCTCGTGGATCGTGACGTCGAAGCGCTGAGGGTCCAGGCCCGCAGCGAGCGCCAGGCCGGCAATGCCGCCCCCGATGATGGTTATGGCTTCCATGGACCGATGTTAATCCCCGACGGCGGCCTGCAGCTTGACCAAGCTAGGCGGAAGGCCAGCCCGTGTAGGCCTCGGCAAGGTAGGCCTGCCCGTGCCGGGACGACACCACCGAGTTGAGCTCGCCCAGCTGGCGCGCCCGGGAGAAATCATCGGCGTCCGCCGGGGTGTGCAGCATGGACGTCATCCAGTACGAGAACTGCTGCGCCTTCCACACGCGGTCCAGGGCGCGGTCGCTGTACGAATCCAGCAGGGCCGACGAACCGGTCCTGTAGAAGCTGTCGAGGCCCTCGAACAGCACTTTGACGTCGTGGATCGCCAGGTTCAGGCCCTTGGCGCCGGTGGGCGGCACGGTGTGCGCGGCATCCCCGGCCAGGAAGAGCTTGCCGTGGCGCATTGGCGTGTGCACGAAACTGCGGAACTTCAGGACCATCTTGTCGATCACGGGCCCTTCCTTGAGCTCGAAACCGTTGCCATTGACCCGGCTCCCGAAGGCCTCCCAGATCCGCTCCTCGCTCCAATTGTTCACGTCCTCGTTCGGGTCGCACTGGAAGTACATCCGCTGGACGGTTTCCGTGCGCTGGCTGATCAGTGCGAAACCCTTCTCAGAGTTGGCATAGATGAGTTCGTCGGAGCTGCGGGGCGCCTCGGCCAAGATGCCGAACCAGGCGAAGGGGTACTCGTGGAAGTACCACTTGCGGTGCGCTTCGGGGATCTGGAACCGGCAATGGCTGCGGGAACCGTCCGCGCCGGCGATGAAGTCTGCCTGCAGTTCGTACTCAACCCTGTCGGTGTCCGTGAACCACACCCTGGGATTGCCCTCAATGTCGTGCACCGTGGTGTCCGTGACGCTGTAGCGGACGTCGCCGCCGTCGGCCTCCCTGCGGGCAGCGAGGTCCATGAAAACGTCAGTCTGCGGGTAGAGCCAGACACTCTCCCCCACCAGGTCCTTGAAGTCGATGCGGTGGCTTTCACCTTTGAAGCGCAGTTCGATGCCATCGTGCCTGTCGCCGTCGCGGAGCACCCGGTCGGAGACTCCGCTGTCCACGAGCATGTTGACCGTGCCGTGTTCCAGGATGCCGGCGCGAACGGTCTCGGAGATCTCCTGGCGGCTGCGGATCTCGATCACAGTGGATTCGATGCCCGCCGTCGCCAGCAGGTGGGAAAGCATGAGGCCGGCGGGGCCTGCGCCCATGATGGCCACTTGGGTGGTGATGATTTTGCGTGCTGCCATGTCGTTCCTCGCTTCGTCGCGGGGCCCTCTGCTGGATCACTCTGGACCACTGGGCCGTAAGTTCTTGTGGCTAACAGTGTGCGCCGGGCAGAGTGTTCGGCGTTACAAGGATTCCGTTGATCGGAATTGCGTCAATGTGCCGGCGTCACCAAGCCGCCGCCCGATGCCGCGGGCAGCGGTCTGCAACGCCGGGACCAGGGCCTGGAGACGCACCTCCCGCAGGGGAACAACGACGCCGAGCGCGGCGACCGCCAGTTTCCGGCCGTCCAGCACGGGGACGGCAATGCCCCACGTATCGGGGTCGATCACACCGGCCAGCTGGGCATAGCCCTGATGGGCGGCCTCGCTGAGCAGTGCCCGGAGCTCCTCCGCCGTCACCTTTCCGGCCGGATCAGTGAACTGCTCAAGGTATTCCGTCTGGACGGACCGGGGCTGGTGCGACATCAGCGCCAGCCCGGCCGAGGACACGTGCACGGCCAGGCGCCCGGCGATCTGGGCACGGTTTGCCACGGAACCGCGGCGGGACAGGCGTTCCACAAAGAGCGCCTCCCAGCCGTCGAGCACGGCGAGGTTCACGTTTTGGTTGAGCACATGCTGGATGTCTTCCATGAACGGCATCGCCGCCTGGCGCAGCGCCAGGGTGGGCGAATTGCGGTTGACCAGCTCCCACAGCCGCAGGCCCAACCGCACCGAGCCGCCGGCCCCGGCCTCGAGCAGGCCGTGGTGCGCCAACTGCCGGACCATCCGGTGGGCAGTGGTGAGGGGCAGCCCCGCCCGCTCGGCCAGCTCCGAGAGTTGCAGGACGCTGACACCCTCGGGAAAGGCTGCGATGACGCGGACCACCCGGTCCACCACCGAGTCTCCGGAAACTGAGTTGGCCAAGACGTTCTGCTTCCATTCAACGGTATGAGTTGTCCCAGATTACACCCGCGGGTGATACAACTCTCATGTCGGACGACGCCGCGGCCTGTGCGGCCGCCCGTCCAGTTGCGCAGTTTCCGCTGCCGGACAGTCACTCGAGACCACTACTCGGACCTATGGCTCGAACCAGTGGCCAGGACAGCCCCCACAGACAGACTCCACCCGAACAACTCAACCCGAACAACGAGGTTCCGATGTCAACGCTCTCAGTCGCCCGCCGTTCACAGTGGCCCGTTTGGCTTTGCTGGCTGGCCATGATGCTGGACGGATTCGACCTGGTGGTGCTGGGCACCGTCATTCCCACCCTGATCAAGACCCACGAACTCGGCTTCGACGCCGTGGGAGCCACTTATGCAGCCACCATCTCCCTCGTTGGCGTGGGCATCGGCGCGCTGTTCATTGCTCCCCTCTCCGACCGGTTCGGACGCCGCCGCCTGCTCGTGGCGTGCGTAGCCTGGTTCTCCCTCTTCACCATCGCCGTGGTGTTCGCCCCCAACGTGGCTATGTTCGGCGTTTTCCGGCTCCTCGCCGGCGTGGGCCTCGGCGCCTGCCTGCCGGCTGCACTGGCTTACATGAACGACTACGCCCCGGCCGGCACCGCCGGGAAGTCCACTACCCGGACCATGACCGGCTACCACGTGGGCGCCGTGGCCACTGCGTTCCTGGCCATCATGGTGGTGCCGGACTGGCGCATCATGTTCGTGGTGGGCGGACTTGCCGGCTTCGTCCTGGTGCCGTTCCTCTGGTTCCGGCTCCCGGAAACACTGCCCCCGGTACATGCGCAGGAGGGCACCGAACTCCAGGACGCGGAAGTCCACCCGGCCCAGACGCGCGCCCGCACACACCGCCCGATCGCAGTCCCCGCCGCCGAGCCCGAGGCTGCGCCTGCGTCCCTGCTGCCCGCCGATCCGGCCGGCCAAGGCGCCAGCTTCCGCGACCTCACAAAGAAGCCCTATCCGCTGGTGGCACTCGGCATTGCAGTGGCATCGTTCATGGGGCTCCTCCTCGTGTACGGCCTGAATACTTGGCTGCCGCAACTCATGTCCGCTGCCGGATACACCGTAAGCACCGGGCTGGTCCTGCTGCTCGTGCTCAACGTCGGCGCCGTGGTGGGCCTGATCGTGGCCGGCATCCTGGCGGACAAGCACGGCACCAAGAAGATCGTCCTGCTCTGGTTTGGCCTCTCCGCCGTTTTCCTCGCCGTGCTCAGCGTCAAAATCCAGAGCGAGTTCCTCCTCAACGCCGCCGTCTTTGTCACGGGCGTCTTCGTCTTCAGCTCGCAGGTCCTGGTCTATGCCTGGGTCAGCCAGCTCTTCCCGGCCCGGCTCCGCGGGACCGCCCTCGGCTTCGCCGCCGGCGTGGGACGCTTTGGCGCCATCATGGGCCCTGCCGTGACCGGGACGCTGGTGGCGGCAGGCATCGCGTACCCGTGGGGCTTCTACGTCTTCGGTGCTGCGGCCCTCCTGGCCGTCGTCGCACTGGCGACCGTCCCCCACGCGATCACTGCGGCACGAACCTGATCTCCGCTTGACTGGCCCTTGACCACATGACCGGCCCCGCCCCGGTATTTATCAAGCTGTTTGTGACAGCGGGGTGGTTTCTTTGTTGTTGATGCCGGCAGTGAGTGGTGATCCCGGGGCGGTGGGCTTGTGTCGGTATCTGTTTGGGTTGCGGGCGTAGCAGGCATCGAGTGTTTCTTGGCGCTGCTG
>NZ_JBFTJD010000046.1:0-4989 GCF_056395245.1 Arthrobacter sp. 10L430
CATTCCGAACCCGGAAGCTAAGACCCACAGCGCCGATGGTACTGCACCCGGGAGGGTGTGGGAGAGTAGGTCACCGCCGGACACTATTTACGGCCAAGGCCCCGACAGCAAACGTCGGGGCCTTCGCTCTTTAACCCCAAATATCCCCCGGGAGTCGACGGGCCCTGCCGGCACGGCCCCGCCACTGCCCGGCCGCGGTGCCGGCAGACTCAACGGCAGGGGTTTTGCACCGGCCGAGATTTATAGGCACGCTCTCTCACGTCCTGCACCGAAACCCGGCTCGCTCACTCACTCCTTGCGCCTTCTCCGGCAACGCTCTCTCACTTCCTGCACCGAAACAAGGGACCCTCTCTCACTTCCTGCGCCCTCACCGGCGACGCTTCTCCGGCGTCGGCTCTAGACTTACACTCCATGAGCCCTACATCCTCTGGACGCCCGGCAAAGCCGGCAACAATCCTCGACGTAGCGGCCGCCGCAGGTGTTTCACGCCAAACAGTCACGCGCGCCATGAACGGCATGCCGGGAATCAAAGAATCCACCCGGGAACGCGTGCAGGAGCTCGCACGTGAACTTGGATACACGCCAAGTCGTTTTGCGAGGGGCCTCGTCCAGGGATCGAGAACTTCGGTAGGGCTTGCCATCCCCGATCTCACCAACCCTTATTTCCCGGCGTTCGCTTCGAGCGTGGTGGAGCTGGCCACCCAACGTGGATGGCACATCGTGGTTGACGACTATGGCCATGGCGGACGGACCGGGCTCGATGCCGTGGACCACCTGGCACCCCAAGTTGACGCCGTTATCGGATACCTTGGCGGGTACGCCGAGCAGGCTCAGGCCGTGATGGGCCGGCGCCCGCTGATTGTCCTGGACGAAACTCCCGGCGGTGCAGCAGGAAGCATCAACTTCGACTACGCCGAGGCAGCAAAGCTGGCCGTCGATCATCTGTGGAACACTAACCGGCGCAACATCGCCTATATGGACGCGTGCAGCTCCAGCCTGATCGGGTCCGGCCAGGTACCCACTGGCCCATCCAAGTTCGGGACCCCGGAAGTCCTCGCCCGGGTTCCGTCGACAGAAGCTGACGGTGGGCCGTGCACCGTCCGCGGCCTGGCTGTCACTGGGCGCCTGGACGGTACCGGGGCTCCGTGGGCGCTGGTCACGGCGGCGGAAACGGCTGAGGCAGCGCGGGCGGCCGCCGCTGCGTTGCTGCGCGAGCGGCCCGAGACCGATGGGATCCTGGTCTTCAACGATCTGATGGCTGCCGGCGTCCTGAAGGCAGTTCGTGAAGCGGGACTCAGGGTTCCGGAAGGCTGCGCGGTCATAGGCATGGACGGCATCCCGCTGGGGGAATTCCTGACGCCAGAGCTCAGCACCTTGGCGCTGGACCTGCGGGAGGTGGGCCGGGCCGCCGTCGAACTCCTGGAAGGGCTCCTGGCCGGCGCCGTTGCGCCCGGTTCAGACGCCGCGCGCCTGACCCTGGAGCATCAGCTGCTTCTGCGCGAGTCGGCCTGAGCCGCTTGGGAGGTAACTCCGCTGGCCGCAGCCGCGGTGAGCCGCAAGGTTGGCCGTCGCGAAGCGAGGAACACCCTGTTCAAGAAAGGCCTGCTCGCGTAAGATCCATGGAACGTGAACGTTCACGAACTAATCCGGGTGCCATGACTTCGTAACCGAGCGCCCCTGTACCGGAACAACTCCAACCCGAGGAAACGCCATGTCAGCTGAGCACACCACCGGACACGACGCCGTCGCCGTAGGGGAATCCGCCCTGGACCTGGCCGCTGAACAGCTTGCCGGGATCGAGTCCCTGGCCCCGCCGCAGGGTACGCTTCCTGCCCGCGCCTACCTTGAAAGCACCGCGCCCCGGCTGTCCCTGAACGGCATGTGGAAGTTCAGGCTTCACCCCGGCATCCGTCGGGCACCGCAGGACGGCTGGCAGTCTGGCGGGGACCGCCCGGACTTCACCGATCTCCCGGTGCCGTCCAGCTGGCCCATGCACGGCCACGGGACACCCTGGTACACCAACGTTCAATTCCCCTTTGCCGTGGAACCGCCGCACGCACCGGAGGCCAACCCCGTCGGGGATCTGTTCGTGGAGTTTTCGGCGGGTCCGGAGTATTTCCCGTCGGCGCTGCTCCGCTTTGACGGCATCGAGTCTGCCGGAACCATCTGGCTGAACGGCACGCTGCTGGGCACCACCCGCGGCAGCCGGCTCGCGCACGAATTCGATGTTGCGGGCGTGCTGGTACCGGGCAGGAATGTCTTGGCCGTCCAGGTTGCCCAGTTCTCGGCTGCCAGCTTCGTGGAGGACCAGGACATGTGGTGGCTGCCCGGCATCTTCAGGGACGTCACGCTGCAGGCCCGCCCGGAAGAGGGGATTGACGACGTCTTTGTCCACGCTGACTTCGACCACCGCAGCGGTGAAGGCATCCTGCGAATCGAGGCGAGCCGGGCGGGCGAGCCGGTTGACGCCGTCGTGCGCGTTCCGGAACTGGGCCTGGAATTGCCGGCCGGGGCCGAGCATCGGCTCCCGGGCATCGACCCGTGGTCGGCCGAGCTGCCACGGCTGTACGAGGCGAGCGTCAGCACGCCGGGGGAGACGGTCTCCGTGCAGCTCGGGTTCCGCACCATCAGCATCGAGGACGCCCAGTTCAAGGTCAACGGGCGCCGGATCCTGCTCCGCGGCGTCAACCGCCACGAACACCACCCCAAGTTGGGTCGGGTGGTGCCGAGGGAGGTCATGGTAAGCGAGCTGTGGCTCATGAAGCGGCACAACATCAACGCCATCCGGACGTCGCACTACCCGCCCCACCCGGATTTCCTGGCGCTGGCGGACCAGCTGGGCTTCTACGTTGTCCTCGAGTGCGATCTGGAAACCCACGGTTTTGAAGAAGGCGGCTGGAAGCAGAATCCCAGCGCCGATCCGCACTGGCAGCCCGCGCTTGTTGACCGGATGTCCAGGACGGTGGAGCGCGACAAGAACCATGCCTCGGTCATCATGTGGTCCTTGGGTAACGAGGCAGGTACAGGCGAGAACCTGGCCGCCATGTCCCGCTGGACCAAGCTTCGCGACCCCTCCAGGCCCATCCACTACGAGGGCGACTGGACCTCGGCCTACGTGGACGTCTACTCCAGGATGTACGCCAGCCAGGCGGAGACCGGGCTGATCGGCCAGGGTGTGGAACCTCCCCTGGATGATGCGGGCCTGGACGCCCGGCGGCGTGCCATGCCGTTCGTCCTGTGCGAATACGTCCACGCCATGGGCAACGGCCCGGGCGGCATGTCCGAATACCAAGAGCTTTTCGATCGCTACCCACGGCTGATGGGCGGCTTCGTGTGGGAGTGGCTCGAGCACGGCATACTCCGCACCGGGGAAGACGGGAAGGAATACTTCGTCTACGGCGGAGACTTCGGCGAGGAAGTCCACGACGGCAACTTCGTCACTGACGGCCTCGTGGACGCCAACCGCGTCCCCCGCCCGGGCCTGCTGGACTTCAAGAAAGTGATCGAGCCGCTATCCATCGACGTGGCGGGGGACTGGTCCGCGTTTGCGCTCACCAACCGCTTCGATTTCGCTGACACCTCGGGACTGGAGTTCCGGTACGTTGTGGAGGCCGACGGCGTAACGGTCGACGGCGGCCGGGTGGACGTTGGGCCCGTGGCGCCCCATGAGTCTGCCGATGTGCGGCTGCCGGCGGGGCTGCTGGAACGCGCCGTGCCGGCTCCTGCGGTGCTCACGGTACGGGCCGTACTCCGGGAGGACGCCGCATGGGCAAAATCAGGGCACGAGGTTGCCTGGGGCCAGGCGTCCGCCAATATGCCGGCCGCCCCGAAGCCAACGGCCATTGCCAGGGTCGAGGTCGAAGATGAGCTGCTGCGCCTGGGGCCGGCCGTCTTCGACCGTGCCACAGGTTCGCTTACGCGGCTGGGTGAAACCCCCGTCGAAGGACTAAGGCTCATGCTGTGGCGTGCCCCCACGGACAACGACCTCGGAGCGGAATGGGGCAGCCCGGATCCCCGCCCCGCGGCCAAGCAGTGGCTGGACGCCGGCCTCAACCGGATGCACACGCGGCTCCTCGGCATTTCCTCCCGACCCTCGGCTGGCGGTGGCGAGGAACTCGTTGTGCGGACACGGGTTGCCCCTGCCGGCAAACAGTTCGGGGTTCTTGCCGAGTACACATGGTCCAGCGACGGAACCGGCGTCAGCCTGCGGACCACGGTCACGCCCGACGGGTCGTGGATCGACGCCGGCTGGCCAGTCCCGTGGGCGCGGATCGGCGTTGAACTGATCGTGGGGACATCGACCAGGACCGTGGAATGGTTCGGCCAGGGACCGCATCACAGCTACCCGGATACCGGCCAGGGCACCAAAGTTGGCTGGTACAAATTGCCGTTGCGGGACATGGACGTGGATTACGTCCGCCCCCAGGAATCGGGTGCCCGTTCCGGTGTGTACTCGGCAGCTTTGGACCTCGACGCCGGCCGGCTCGCCATTAGCGGCGCACCATTTGCACTTACCGTGCGCCCGTACAGCCAGGAAGTCCTGGCTGCCGCCACGCATCAGCCGGAGCTCCGCCCGGACGGCCGAACTTACGTCTACGTCGACCACATGCGCCATGGCGTCGGCACCGCGGCCTGCGGCCCGGGGGTTCTGGACGGCTATCGCTTGGAGCCGCGGGAAGTCGACTTCACGGTGGCGTTCCGTGTGACTCAGTCCACATAAGGCAGCCGGACAGGCGGTGATGCCGTGAGGGGACTTTATGGGCCGGAAATCCGCGGAATCCCGCGGATTTCCGGCCCATCCTTTTCGCTAGCGGGTGCATTTGCGTGGGGTGCCCGGGCCGTGTAAAGTAATTCGAGTCGCCGCCGCTGATGCGGAAAGAAAGCGACCGACCCCCTTCTGAATGGCCTGGAAAACGGCGCTTTTATGGCGTGTGGAATCCGGGTGGGGATCCTTGTTTGAGCCGTGGACCGCGGAGACGCTGGTTTGCA
>NZ_JBFTJD010000047.1:0-4822 GCF_056395245.1 Arthrobacter sp. 10L430
GCCATCCAACGCCAGATCCAGGCTCTCTGCACGGAGCTACTGACCCTGACCACCGCGAAACAAGGCCCAAAAAAGCAGCCCGCCATCCGGGCAAAATCAAATGAGTCCACGAATCAACCCAGGCGGGCATCTTGACATGATTCCTCGGGTGCCCCGACGAGGCGCATGACTGGTGCTCCCATAAATGGGGTGAGTGTCTCACTTGCGAAGTGCCGGGTCGGGGTGTTGCCGGGAGCACCGTTAGCGGGCTTTGACGACACGTCCCAGAGATGTATGCCGGTCACGCGGAATGGTCAGTAGTGGCTGCTCGGCGGGTTCGAGGCTTCCACCTCTTGTTCTCCTCTTGCGTTATGGAGGGCGGCCATATGCTGGCAGCCCAGGCGATTTCCCGTTCGTCTGCGGTAAATGTGCGGCCACGAGCCGATTCGTAGGAGACGATGAATGCTTGAGCTCGCGACCGGAACCAGGGTAGGCACCTCTGCGCTGGCGAAAGCCCCGCCGGCGGAACGCCCCCAAGCCATCGACCCGCCCAAGTAGCTCTGGGCAAGCCTGCCTTCGGTCTCCTCAGCGCCCGATGGGTGGCTTGCGGGAACGGTCCTTGGCGGTGCCGCCGCGGATGTTCTGAGTTGGGCCGCCATGACGGCGGCCCAACGTTCCTACGCCGAGATGGTCAAAGCGGAGTCAGCCTCCTTCAGTACCTTGGCTGCGACTTCGAGGCCTTCGATGCGGCCGAGCTCGACGTCTTCGTGTTCGATGTTGACGAGCATGTCCGGGTCCACCTCGTGGAGGGCGCGGAGGAATTCGGTCCAATAGGCGACGTCGTGTCCCTTGCCGAGGGCGACGAAGTCCCACGCGGCCGGCTTGGGCCATTCGTTGGCCCACTCGTCGCCGCCGAGGTTGGTGCGGTTCTCTGCGGGGGACAGGCGGCGGAAGCGGTTGTCGAGGACGCCGTAGACCGCCGCTGTTGCGGTGTTGACGCGCACGTCCTTTGCCGCTGCCTGGAACACCAGGGGGCCGAGTTCGCGGATCACGGCCACGGGGTCCATTTGCTGCCAGAAAAGGTGGGAGGCGTCGAGCTCAACGCCCACGTGGGTGGCTCCGGTGAGGTCCACGAGCCTGTACACGTCAGCCGGGTTGAACACGAGGTTCTGGGGGTGCAGCTCCAAGGCGACCTTGACGTCCAGGTCGCGGGCAAGCCGGTCAGTTTCCTCCCAGAACTCTGCGGCGACGCCCCACTGGTAGTCGAGGACATCCAGCGCCGCAGAGTTCCAGGCGTTCACGATCCAGTTCGGCACGGTTGCCCCGGGCTCGCCACCCGGGAGACCGGACATCGTGACCACCCGGTTCTGTCCGAGGCGGTGGGCGAGGCGGATGGAGCGGCGGATGTCTTCGGCGTGCTTGTCCCCGATGGTGCGGTTGGGGTGCAGGGGATTGCCGTTGCAGTTCAGCCCGGCGATTGCCACGCCGGTGCCTTCGAAGATGGCGAGGTAGTCATCGCGCGCTGCGTCGCTTTCGAGGATCTCGTCGAAGGTGGGGATGTGAACCGGGGGCAGGAACCCGCCAGAATTGATTTCGATACCCGTCAGTCCCAGGTCAGCGATGACTTTCAGGGCTTCGGGGAGCGGACGGTCGTGCAGGACTGCGTTGTAGACGCCGAGTTTCACAGGGTTACCTTCTTTCCGGAGCCGAGCGCCGACTCTGCGACTGCGCCGAGCAGTTCCATGTTGCGCACGCCTTCATCGAAAGTGGCGCAGCGGGGAAGGGACGATGCCTCGTCGAGGCCTGCGACTTCTTCGAGGAAGGCTCTGGCCTGGTAGCCGAAGGCATCGTTCTGGCCGAAGCCGACGCTGGGGGCGTCCATGGCGAGGCCGCCGGCGAGGTAGGGGTGTTCGGGGCCGAGGATGACCTGGCGGTAGCCGTTTTGGGATGAGGGGCCGGAGTTGAGGAAGAGTTCGATTTCAGCCGGGCGGCGCTGGTCGAACCTGGCGGCTCCGTTTTCACAGAAGACTTCGAAGATGAGGCTGTTTGCGTGCCCGGCGGCGACACGCGAGACCTCGAAACCGCCGGAGCCGTGATCGAACTCGGCGGAGAAGGCTGCATAGTCATCGTTTTCGACGGCCTCGTAGGTGTCGCTGACAGCGGCGTGGTCGTGTCCCATGACGGCGCCGAGGGGGAGGGGGCGCTTGCCGATGGCGGTGCTGAAGCGTCCGCCGCTGATCGAGCGGATGTCGCCGCAGAGGAATTCGGCGACGTACGCCAGGTGGGAGCCGACGTCGGCCAGGGCTCCGGAACCCGGGCCGCCCTTGTAGCGCCAGCTCATTGGTGCATCGGGGCTGAAGCCGTAGTCCGTCCAGTAGCGGCCGCTGAAGTGCAGCACGTTGCCGAGGGTTCCGTTCCGGATCAGGTCTCGGATGTACGCGATACCGGGAGTGCGGCGGAAGGTGAATCCGATCCGGGCAATGGAGGTGGCGTTGCGGGCTGCTTCGGCCATGGCCCGGGCGTCTTCCAGGGTGTCGCTCAGCGGCTTCTCGCAGAGCACGTGCTTTCCGGCGGCGAGGAGGCCCTCGACGACTTCGCGGTGCAGCGAGTTTGCGATGACTACGCTGACGACGTCGATATCATCGGCTTCTGCGATGGCCTGCCACGACGTGTCGTTGCGTTCGTAGCCGAACCGCTGTGCTGCGATTGACCCGAACTCGGGATTGACGTCACCGATGGAGACCAGCCGGACGGGCGGAAGGACGGGGTTGTAGAGCGTTGATGCGGTGCGGAAGGCGGCGGCGTGAGCCTTGCCGGCCATGCCTGCACCTATGACGGCGATGCCGAGATCTTTGGGCATTAATTTCTCCTTCGAAACTTAGCCGGGGCGTTGCCCGGCTCAGCCGTTACGACATTGTGGAATCAAAAATGGAGCGCTCCAGAAACACAATAGGACCGGAACTTTGTCCTGTCAATCTATCGAATGCTCTGCGTCATGGGTGACAATGGCAGGGTGACGCAGGAAACCGGTGCCAGACGCCCGAACATATACGACGTGGCCTCCGCGGCCGGGGTATCAAAGTCCCTGGTCTCCTTGGTGCTGCGCGGTGCGCCTGGTGTCTCTCCTACGCGACGAGCTGCGGTTGAGGAGGCTATCGAACGGTTGAACTACCGTCCGAATCGCGCTGCCGCGACGCTGGCCGGTAACAGATCGCGCACCATTGGAGTTGTCCTTGATGATTACCGGAACCTCTGGTTCGTAGGGCTGTTGTCAGGTCTGCACGAGCAATTTGCGCCGCTGGGGTTCCGCGTTGCCATCGCCGATCCCTCTTTCAATTCCCACCTGGACCGGACACCCGTGGATGGTCTCATGTCACTGCGTGTGGATGGCATCGTGATCGCAACTGAACCATCGGAGGAGATGTTCGCGGCTCTCGACGTTCCTGCGGTTGTCGCCGGCAACCGTGACATTCCGGTTCCCGGGGCCGACGTCGTGGCCAATGACGACCTGGCAGGGGGCCGCCTCGCCGTCGAGCACCTGATCGGACTGGGCCACAGGGAAATCGGGCACGTCACCGGCGGCGGAGGCGCCGCGCGTTTACGCGCGCAGGGGTACGAAGCAGCCATGCGTGAGAACGGACTGCGGCCTCAAGTCACAGAGGGCCAAGGACTCACAATGGAATCCGATGGCTACCAGGCATCGCTGAAGCTGCTGGATCAGAACCCATCGCTCACAGCAATTTTTGCGGCCAACGACACCATGGCGCTCGGTGCAGCCGGCGCCGCCCGCGACAGGGGTCGGCGTATACCCGAGGACCTTTCCCTCATCGGTTACGACAATTCGCCTTTGGCGTCGGCCAACCTGCTGCGGCTCACCACGGTCGACGGCCGCAACGAGGAGGTCGGGGCCTGGGCTGCAAAGGCACTGCTGGACCGGATGAAGGATCCGTCGGCGCCGTTAAGAACAATGCTGCTGGAGCCGGAACTGGTCATTAGGGCCTCGACGGCGGCAGTTACAGTGTGACTGGATAAGTTCCGCACCGGGACCGCCAGGGCTCGGTATCTCGCAGGCCCCCGTGGGGCGGCTCAGCCGCTCTGGACTCGTTGGCGGTAGTGCCGGGGAGTTTCACCGGCATCGTTGAGGAAATGCCGGTTGCTGCGGCCCGGGCGACCACCTGGGGTTTCGGAGCGCCCGCGAACGAGAGCGGGGATTTATGGAGGAACTCGGCCGTTGGGGCGTCCGTACTGCCGATGTACCCGTCCTCCAGGACCTGGATGATGCGGAGACTGCCCAGAACGCGGTCGCAACAATGGTGCGGTCCGGCTCGCGACCGACGGCGATTTTCACCAGTCACGGTCCCTCAACCATCGGCGCCATCAGGGCGTTGCGCGAAGCCGGTCTCCACAATTCGGT
The DNA here is from genome assembly GCF_056395245.1 of Arthrobacter sp. 10L430. Classification (NCBI taxonomy): domain Bacteria; kingdom Bacillati; phylum Actinomycetota; class Actinomycetes; order Micrococcales; family Micrococcaceae; genus Arthrobacter; species Arthrobacter sp. 10L430. Next base: position 4,394 of record NZ_JBFTJD010000047.1, read on the forward strand.
CGCCCTCGTCGGATTTGATGACTTCGCCCTCACGGAAATCCTGGAACCCGGTGTTACGGTCGTCGCCCCCGACCCGGAAAGAATCGGAAAATGGCGGCCGAAAGACTGTTCGCGCGAATCGACGGTTCCCGGGCCGAACCGAACACCTATGTCGTGCCGACAACATTGATAGCACGTGGCTCCGGCGAGTTGTGGGCCCAAGATTGACGCCCGCCATCGGAAGGGCCGCCGACTCTGCCCGCATGGGCAAGCGGCAGCCGTCGAACGCCGGCGGAACCGGCCCGAGGAATCATGTCAAGATGCCCGCCTGGGTTGATTCGTGGACTCATTTGATTTTGCCCGGATGGCGGGCTGCTTTTTTGGGCCTTGTTTCGCGGTGGTCAGGGTCAGTAGCTCCGTGCAGAGAGCCTGGATCTGGCGTTGGATGGC
>NZ_JBFTJD010000048.1:0-4686 GCF_056395245.1 Arthrobacter sp. 10L430
GTCATCGGCCTCGGCAGCATCGGATCCATGGCCCTCTGGCAAGCCTCCCGCCTGACCCAGGACGTCGTCGGATTCGAAGCCCACGCACCCGCCCACGGCCGTAGCGCCGTGGGCGGGGACACCCGGCTCTTCCGCATGCTCTACCGCGGCAACCCCAACTACTACCCCATCCTGGAACGCTCCCGCAGCCTCTGGGCCGAACTCGAAGCCGAAACAGGACAAAACATCCTCACMCGYTGCGGCGGACTSTCCATCGGCACCGCCGATGGCCCCTACATCCGCAGCCTCCTCGAAACCACCAGAACCAACGGGGCTGCCCACGTAATCCTCACCCGCGAAGAGATGGCCGAACGCTACCCGCAGCACAACCTCCGGGCTGACGACATCGCCGTCTACGACCCCAACGCCGGGGCCCTGCGCACCGACCGTGCAGTGACGGCGGCAGTCGCTGCCGCCCAGGCCAACGGGGCAACAGTCCACACCACCACCCCGATCGACAGCATCACCGAAACCGGCGACGGCGTGGTCATCACCTCGGGCGATAAGTCCTGGACCTTCGAGAACGTCATCATCTCCTCCGGCGGCTGGTCCCAGCGGCTTATGCCTGACTACCTAAAGGCGCACACGGAAATACGCAGGCTTTTCCTGTCGTGGTTCGTTGCCCGCGACGCAGCCCAGTTCACACCGGAGAGATTCCCCGTATTCAGCCGGATCTATGAGGGCCGCTCCATGTATGGGGCACCCGCAGTGGACGGGGTCACAGTCAAAGCCACCCTGGACGGCCGGGGCGCACCCACGGCCAGCGCCGATTCCGTCCCAAGGGACCTTACCGCCGCCGAGATTCAGGAAACCACCGAAACCGTCACGGAATTCTTCCCCGGTCTCATCCCGACGATCGTCCGCTCTGATGCCTTCCCGGACCTCTACACCGGGGACCGGAACCCGCTGGTGGGCCGGTTCAGCGAGTCAAGCAGGATGTATTGCGCCACCGGCTTCTCCGGAGGCGGCTTCAAAAATGCCGCGGGGTACGGCCACATTGCCGCGTACGAAGCACTCGGCAAGCAGACTTTCGAAGGCCTGGACTTCGCACGCCCCGAACGGTTTAAGAAGAGCTAGGCCAGCCCCAGTCAACGGCTACCACCTAAAAACCCAACCCCGGCGGAACTTCACCGCCCCGGCAAATCCCCTTCCATCACAACTGAAAGCGTGACATGAGCACTTCATTTGACCCCACAACTCTTCACACCGAGCTGTTCATCGACGGTGTCTGGCAAAAGGCAACCAGTTCAGCTACCTTCCCAATCGAGAACCCGGCCACGAATGAAATCATTGCCCACGTGGCTGACGGCGGGCCCGAAGAAGCCGTCCTGGCCATCCAGGCTGCCGGCCGGGCCCAGGCTGCATGGGCAAGGTCCACACCCCGTGAACGGGCCGACATTCTCCGACGCGCCTTTGAACTGGTCACTGCCAACACCGACCGGCTCGCCGCAATCATGACCGCGGAGATGGGCAAACCCCTTGCAGAAGCAAGGGGCGAAGTGGCCTACGGCGCTGAAATGCTCCGTTGGTTCTCCGAGGAAGCCGTCCGTATAGGCGGTGACCACACCACCTCCTCGGATGGCAACACCCGGATCATGATCACGAAGGAACCGATTGGTCCCTGCGTGCTGGTCACCCCGTGGAACTTTCCGTTGGCCATGGGCGCCCGCAAGATCGCCCCCGCCGTCGCCGCCGGCTGCACCATGGTGTTCAAGCCCGCGGCTTTGACCCCTCTGACGTCCCTGGCCCTCGTTGACATTTTCAAGCAGGCCGGCCTTCCCGACGGCGTCTTGAATGTCGTTACCACTTCCCGAGCCTCCAGCATGGTGGATCCTTGGATGAGCAGCGGCATCGCGCGCAAGGTCAGCTTCACCGGCTCCACCGAGGTCGGCAAGACATTGCTGCGCCAGGCGGCCGACAACGTGATGCGCTCCTCAATGGAACTGGGGGGAAATGCCCCGTTCATCGTCTTGGCTGACGCCAACATCGAAAAAGCCGTCGAAGGCGCACTGAAAGCCAAGATGCGCAACATGGGTGAAGCCTGCACCGCCGCGAACCGTTTCTTCGTGCATCGCTCCGTCGTCGAAGAATTCAGCGAAAAGTTCTCCAAAACGATGTCCGAACTGCAGGTAGGCAACGGCGCTTTGGCTGGCACCGACGTGGGGCCTCTCATCGATCAGAAGGGCCTGGACAAGGTTGAAAGCCTGGTCAGCAATGCGGTTTCCAAGGGCGCACGCGTCCTGACCGGAGGAAGCCGCCCGGAGGGTCCCGGATACTTCTACACCCCCACCGTCCTGACGGACGTGCCCCTGGACGCGAATCTGATGACTGCAGAGATTTTCGGTCCGGTCGCGGCCATTACGCCCTTCGACAGCGAGGATGAAGTCCTCCGTCTGGCCAACGACACCGAGTGGGGCCTGGTCGGCTACGTATTTACGGAAAGCATGGACAAAGCCCTCCGCTTCTCCGCGGAACTGGAGGTCGGAATGGTCGGCCTCAATACCGGGCTGGTTTCCAACCCTGCAGCACCATTCGGCGGCGTCAAGCAGTCCGGGCTGGGACGCGAAGGCGGCAAGATTGGCATCGAAGAATTCCTCGAGACCAAGTACACCGCAATGGCGGTCTAGAGAACGCAGTAGGCCGAAGAATGAAATGAGGGGGATGCCAATGGCGGCACCCGAAGGACTGTTTGTCCTGGAAGGAAGACCCACCGCGTGAACAAATCGTCCACGGGTCCATCCGCCCCGGGCAACAGATCAACGAATCCCTTCTGGCGAGCGAGCTCAACAGGTCCAGAGGTCCTCTTCGGGAAGCACTACAGCGCTTGTGTCAGGAAGGGATCCTCATCAGTCGGCGCAACTACGGAGTGTTCGTCCTAGAAGTTGAAACGCAGGACCTTGAAGAGATCTACGAGGTTCGTGAGTCCCTCGGATCCGCCGCCGCCAGCAGGCTGTTGGACGGCAGCCCGAAGCAGATCAAAGACACCTGCGAAGTGCTGAAGGAAATTGTGGACGAAATGGCGAAGCAAGTGGCCACTTCCAACGGGCAGACCATTGCACGGCTTGACATGCAGTTCCACTCAGCCCTCAATGCCGGCGTGGGAAATCTCGTTTTATCCGGATCCACAAGACGCTGGCGGCTGAACCAAGAAGGTGTGTCCGAGACCTGGAAGTCTCCTACCCAAGGATGGACGTCCTGGTAGAGGAACATCAAACCATCCTGGATCTGTTGAAGGCGGGCGACAGGAAAGGCCTTCTCAAGACCATCAAGCGGCATATGCAAAAAACCGTTGAGGACCTGACCGCAACTCAGCAGGACAAGCCTCAGTGCCTGAAGACTTCTCCTGGCCGCAGCTCCAACATGCCAAGAGGAGGTGCCGTTGGAGGTCGTTGCAGGGCTCGAATTCCTTGAGTTCGGCAGCGACCGCCGCAGTTGTTGACGATCGACAACTTCGGCCTTGCAGTACCGTGGGCCGCCCGCGTCAGATGGGCGCCCTGTATAATCGACAATCGACAAGGGAGGCGGCACGATGGACCGCAAGTTCAAGTGGCAAGAACAGCGGACGACGACGCCGGACGGCGTCTACCGCGTGCTGCGTACCGCCATCCTGGACGGAACTGTGCCTCCGGGGGAACAGCTGCGCGAGACGCACATTGCTGCCGATCTGGGAATCAGTCGGTCCCCACTACGTGAGGCGTTGACCAGGCTTGAGGAGGAAGGACTGGTCGTGAAGATCCCCTTCCGGGGATCGTTCGTTGTGGAGGTGAGTGCCCGCGACGTCGCCGAGATCGCATCAATCCGCGTACTTGTCGAGCCTTACGCTGCTGAGCTCTCGGCCGCAACGTTGCGCGGTCCTGAGCGGCTTCGGTTGAAGCAAACCATCGCGGAACTCTACCGGGCCACGGACACCAACGATATCCCGGCCAGCATTGACGCTCACCTTCGCTTCCACAGGCTCTTCTACGAATTTTCGGGGAACGCCGCCCTGCAAAGTCTTTGGAACGGCTGGGAGAACAAGCTGCGTCTCTACCTCGCGGTCGACCATCGTACGTACAGCGACCTGCATGACATTGCCGTTGAGCACGAGAGATTGGCTGCGCTTGCTTTGGAAGGTGACATCGACGGCTTCCGCCAAGAGATGGTCAGTCAATTCCAAAATGCGCTCCGGGCCCAACCCTAACCGGACATAGTGCACGCCCGACTTCAACATAACCGAGAAACCTTGAGTTCCCCAGGGCCTGCGGGGCCGTTCGGGCGCCAAAAGAGAAGGCCAGATCCGTTGGATCTGGCCTTCTCTTTTGAATGGTGCCGGAGAAGGGTTATGGGACAAAACGAGTGTATGGGAGGGGCTCGCTTCCCAGTGTTGGCGGGCGAATTCCGGGATGGCTAAGCTTTCGAAGCTTAGGGTGGCTGGGGTGCTTGCATATCTCTGGAATGTCTTGTCTGCGGTCAATCGCTGGTACGGAACGGGAAAACGGCSGCCGGTAAGCAGCGCTACCGGTGTCTGGCATGCGGTGCGAGCCGCTCGAGTGAACGCCCGGATGTCAGCCGGCGCTYCGAATTGGAGGCGTTCCTTGGCTGGCTGATGGGCACCTCGAGTCAGTCATCGTTCACCTCGTTCGGCACGGCCCGGTCATTGCGTCGGCG
>NZ_JBFTJD010000049.1:0-4520 GCF_056395245.1 Arthrobacter sp. 10L430
GGCGACGTCCAGCTGTTCCGGCCCGGACTGTCAGTGGCCGAACTGACCCAACCGGGCCAGCCTGCCCAGCGGATTTCCCTGCCGCGGCGAAGCCTGCGGGACTGCCTGGCCGAGGAACTGCGGCGTCTGGATCCCGACGAAGTGTTCGGTCTCACGCTGGGAGCGCTTGATTTGCTGCGGGACTGGGAAGAGGCCTCACTGCTGGCGCTGGTCTGAAGGGCGCTGGCTTAAAAGGTGTGTCCCCGTCGTTCATTACGACGGGGACACATCTTTGTGGAAAGGGCGGCTAGCACCAGAGAGCTTTGGGTCCTGGGCGGCGATGAGCTCGTGGGCCTCGGCTTCGGTGTCCACGCTCGGCATGGAGCCCGGCAGCGGGCGGCCGGGCGGATTCACGAAGAAAATAGATGGCGATCGCCCCAATGACCGACGTCCCCATCAGGTAATAGGCCGGGGCCATGTCGTCGCCGGTGGCCGCGATCAGGCCCTGGACCAGGAATGGAGTTGTCCCGCCGAAGATCGCCACAGAGAAGTTGTAGGCGATGCCCATGCTGCTGTAGCGGCTTGAGGTGGGGAACAGCGCCGGAAGTGCTGACGCGAGGTTGGCCACATAGAACGTCACGGGGAAGGCGACCAGGGACAGCCCCGCCTGCATTCTCTCCACTCCGCGCTTCCTATCACTGACCTCGAACACTGCTGCCCGGCGAAGCTACTGCTGGGAGGACGGTCGCATCCCGGGTGGGGCGGGCTACCGCATCGTCTCTCCTCCGAGAGCCCATGCGCAGTCACCTATTGCCGGGCTATTGTCCGGCTCTAACGGGCTCGCGCCGCTCACTTGCTGGGCCGCTTGAAGCGGCACACAGTGTTAAGCCGCCGGGCGGCGCCTGGTGACCCGAGCGCCGCCGCGGCAGCATGCGGAAAGATGTACCCGACATGGGAACAACTCGTCCGCACAGCAGCGCTGACCAACATCACTCCACAAGAAATTCTCCACGCACCAACACGATGGTTTCAACCCAGCTTCGCACGCTGCGCCAGCGCAGTGTGGGCCGAACAACTCAGGAGAAACTACTCCCCCGCAATCGTCCGAGCCACAGTTTCGGCTCACCCGGCAAATCCGTCCCGGGAATCACAGATCGACGGCTATCAGACAGCAATGCTTCAACTGGCGGAACCCATTCTTAGCCACATCAGGAGAGGAGGACCCAGCCGGGAAGCTGACCTGAAACTGGTCTCAAAGATCAGATAATGAGCGCGGCCCGTTATCGGGGTTGATTAGGGGACAGCTTGTGAAAAAGTCGAGGATCAGACGCTAAGACTCGCGGCCACGAGCGCAACCTCCTGTCGGGCACTACGTTTTCGGCGTTGGCCAGCATTTCCGCCCGATTTTTGCACCGTGCAGTCCCGGTGTCAGTGGGAGAAGTTTGCTGAGATTTCGGCGAGGGTGCGCCCCTTCGTCTCAGGCGCGAGCCATTGCGAGAGGACTGCGCCGAGTAATGCGACGGCAGCGGCTACGACCATGGTTGCGCCCATGCCGATGTTGCTGATCGCCCATGGCAGGGCAAAGGTGCCGAGTGCGGCTCCGATGCGGCTGAAGGCCGCGGCGAAGCCAGTGCCGATGCCGCGCAGGTGGCCGGGGAATACCTCGGCCGGATAGACCTGGGTCATCGTGGTGTAGCCGGCATTGAAGTAGGAGAAGGCGAGAAACAGGACGAGCACGAGGATCGCTGGTGCGTTCCCCCAGACTCCGATGATCAGCAGGATACCTGCGCAGAGCCACTGCCCGGGCACGGTGAGGATTCGGCGGCCGAGCTTGTCAATCAGAAGTACGCTGGTGACAACCCCCGCGACCGCAAGTGCGGACAGGCCGACTCCACCGGCCCAACCGCCGCCGAAGCCGAATTGGTTGAGCACCTCGTCGGCGAAGGTCGCGATCGCGAAGTACGGAGTGACTGCGCAGAACCAAAAACCTGAAGTGAAGAGGGTGGTGCGCCAGTACTGCCTCGAGAACAGCATTCCGAAGGAGGCGCCCTTGATTTTGGTCCCACTCTGCGCGGCTTGGGCCTCCTGGATCATCCTCAAATCGATCTCTTCGGTGATGCTGGTGTGCATCTGGGACGATTCGACGTATTTACGTGCGATCGCGAGTGCTTCCTCACGCCGTCCCTTCGTAATGAGCCAGCTCGGCGATTCGGGGAGGCCCAAGCGGGCGAGGAACAGGACGAATGCGAGTATCGCGCAGGTGCCGAGTACAAGGCGCCATGGGGTGCCGGCGTCGTGCAGGAGCGTGCCGACGATGAATGCCATCATGAAACCGACGTACCAGGCGATCAGAGTCAGCCCGAGCAATCGCCCGCGGAGCTTTGGAGGGGAGAACTCTGATAGCAATGGCCCACCGATTGAGTACTCGCCGCCGATCGCGACGCCCATGAAGAACCGGATGATGGCCAGCTGGATCACGGCCCCGTCTCCGGAGGTTACGAAGAACTGGGCCGCTGAGACGACCAGGAACAGGCCCATGTCCACGAGGAACATGGGCTTGCGTCCGAACTTGTCAGTAGCCCAACCGGCCAGGGGGGAGCCGACGAAGATACCAGCCAGCGGGCCTGCAGCGATCATGCCCAGAGATAGTGCGTCGAGCTGGAGATCTGACCGCATGGATCCGGCGACGGGGCCGATGATTCCGAGGATGTAACCGTCGAGGAACATCCCGCCGATGAAGACAGTGACAAGCCGCACCATGAAGCGGCGTTTGAACTGGGAGCTGGTCTCTTTTGATATGGAGGTGTCGACGGAGTCGGGTCTTTCGCTACGTTTATCGGCGCTGACGTCACGTGTGCTTGTCATGAAAGTGTTCCCTTTACTGAGTGTTGCGGATGCCTCAGTTTTTGCCTCGACTGACCGGTCCTGGGCTGGCAGGTTCGGTTCGTCAAGACAGGTGGTGCAGTTCCCTGGGAGCGAGGTTCAAAGAGTGGCATTGGTGCATAAAGCACTTCTCTAAGGTTCAGGGACTGATCGCGAAACCGCTGGGGCACCGCTTCGATTTGTTCCGTATGGAGCAATGAGCTTCGCAATGAACAACAGAGTGAAGCACGTCACGGATATTGTCAAGGACTCTTTCCGCAGCCTGCTCCACCCTTGACTTTCGCGCCTGAACGCGCTTCTACCTGGCGGCCTACGACAGGTTTGAACGGCTTCTGGCAACGCATGAAGTACCGGATAATCTCCAGAGGCCACCATCCATGGCTGTCATCATGACTGTGCACGGCACTCGATTGCACCTGACACTTCCCCGCAAACCGGCCTCGATAACCACTACTTTCGCCAGCTATGTTTCCCAAGGGCTATCGCGCCGAACAAGGGCAGAGCTTGGGAGCCTGCGCTGCTAATACGCCCTCCAGTTGCGCACCGTCGGCTACCTTCTCCGCACGCAGCCGGTGAGGGCATGTCCGACGGTGGCCAGCACTGCTTCGGATGCCGCATTGCGCCGCAACCACTGTCTGCAATTATCTCGACCACCGAGCCTGGTCCCCAAACAGATTGCCATTCTCACCTTACTGAATTTTGGCGGGACTCACACGCAGCGAGCTGCGGTTCACCCTGCGGACAGGTTCCGTGGGGTTCTCGGACTCGAGGACCATGAAGGCGCCGTCCAGGACTATGACTTTCTGTGTGGTGCCGGCAGTATGGCCGGCGGAGGTCATGGGATCCGGTGCGAAAACTGAACCCGCGTGCGTGCAGCTAGCGCCGCCCTGGGAGCGGACTCACCAGCGGGCAGGGCGTGTGCATGAAGCACCTTTTGCGTCAGGAGGTGCGCGAGCACGTGGGTTCCTCTCGTGTTCCGCGTTAATCAACAGGGTTCGGCCTATGCAACAGAGTGCGTCGGCTCATAGTAGCTCAGGAGGTGTGCCTACCCGTTTGGGTAGGCGCAACCGCCCGATCATGGCATAGCGCCCAACTGGGCTTGGAGGGGAGGATGGAGGGCAGCATCTTTGGACGACCTCGGCGCCGCTGGGGGCGGTGCTTCGAATGGTCCGAGATCGCACATATTCTCCCTTGCCGCCCAGCCCGATCATCCTCGGCCGCGCGGCAACAGCTTTTCCCCAAAGGAGTTCCGTGTCTTCAAATCCGATTCGTGTAGCCATTGTCGGCGTGGGTAACTGCGCTGCTTCCCTGGTCCAGGGTGTCCACTACTACCGGGATGCCGACCCCCAGGCAACGATCCCGGGTCTGATGCATGTTGAGTTCGGCAAGTACCACGTCAACGATGTTGAATTCGTTGCAGCCTTCGATGTCGACGGCAAGAAGGTCGGCGTTGACCTGGCCGATGCCATCCTGGCCAGCGAGAACAACACCATCAAGATCGCCGAGGTCCCGCCGACCGGGGTGACCGTGCAGCGCGGCCACACCCTGGACGGCCTCGGCAAGTACTACCTCGAGACCATCGAGCAGTCCCCGGCCGAGCCGGTCGACGTGGTCCAGGCCCTCAAGGACGCCAAGGCTGACGTCATGGTCTGCTACCT
>NZ_JBFTJD010000050.1:0-3915 GCF_056395245.1 Arthrobacter sp. 10L430
TTTCCGGACCTCTACACCTCGGATGGGAACCCTCTGCTCGGCCACCTCAGGGAAAACAGCAAAATCTACTGCGCCACCGGCTTCTCCGGCCAAGGCTTCAAAATGGCCACCGGGTACGGCGAAATCGCCGCCAACGAAGCCCTGGGCAAACGCACCTTCGACGGCCTTGGTTTCGCGCGTCCCCAACGCTTCAACACGATGTAACACAAAGCACCCATAATGCGGATTTCCTGAACATCGCCTATTGTTGACAATCTACAGTTCCTAAGAAAGTATGAAGACATGGCAACTCTCAGTCCCCTCCTCAAGCAGGCCACTCCAGTCGTCGTAGACCACGCTCTCGGCAGCTGGATCCACGCGACCGACGGCAAAAAGTACCTCGATTTCACCACTGGAATCGGTGTTACCAGCACAGGTCACTGCCACCCCGACGTCGTAGCGGCAGCACGCGAGCAGGTGGGCAAGATTGTCCATGCCCAGTACACCACCGTGATGCACAAGCCCCTTCTGGAACTCACGGAAAAACTGGGAGAATTCCTGCCTTCGGGGCTGGACAGCGTTTTCTACGCCACGTCCGGCTCCGAGGCAGTGGAAGCTTCGGTCCGCCTCGCTCGCATGGCCACTGGGCGGCCCAACATCATCTCCTTCCACGGTGGCTTCCACGGCCGGACGGTGGGCGCTGCTTCGCTCACCACGGCCGGCACGAAGTTCCGTTCAGGATTTTCTCCCCTCATGGGTGGAGTGCACATTGCCCCCTTCCCGCACGCCTACCGGTATGGATGGGATGAGGAAACTGCAGTCAACTTCGCCCTGAAGGAATTGGATCACCTCCTCCTGAGCATCAGCAGCCCCGCAGATACGGCCGGTTTCATCATCGAACCTGTCCTGGGCGACGGCGGCTACATCCCCACTCCCCCTGCCTTCCTGCAGGGATTGCGGGAACGCGCCGACCGTCACGGCATCGTCCTCATCCTGGATGAGGTCCAGGCCGGCGTAGGGCGGACCGGAAAGTTCTGGGGCCACGACTGGGCAGGTATCACTCCTGACGTGGTTATCACCGCGAAGGGACTCGCCAGCGGCTTCCCCATCTCAGCCATCGCCGCCTCTACTGAGCTGATGGGCAAGGCCTGGGCGGGTTCACAGGGCGGCACCTATGGTGGAAACGCCGTAGCGGCCGCAGCCGGCGTCGCAACCTTGGGCGTTATTGAGCGCGAGAACCTGGTAGAGAATGCCCTGGTTCGGGGCGATGAGCTGCGGGCAGGGCTTGACAAGCTCAAGACAGAATTTGCGGGAATCGGAAATGTACGGGGCCGTGGCCTCATGCAAGGCGTTGAATTCACGTCTGCGGACAACACGCCTGATGCCGCTACGGCGCTGGCAGTCCAGCAGGCCGCTGTAAAGGAAGAGCTTCTTCTTCTCACCTGCGGGCCGAATGGCAACGTCGTCCGCATCATCCCCGCGCTGAACGTCAGCAGTGATGAGATCCAGACCGGCTTGGCCAGGTTCATCCAGGCGCTGAAGACAGCCACCTCCTAATCTTTCCCTTCAATCATTGAAAGCGTGACATGACCACTTCATTTGATCCAGGTACCCTCTACACCGACTTGTTCATAAATGGCACTTGGCAGAAGGCCAGCAACGGTGCTACATTTCCCGTTGAAAATCCGGCCACGAATGAAATCATTGCCTACGTGGCCGATGGCGGACCGGAAGATGCAGCCTTGGCTATCGAAGCCGCAGGTCGTGCCCAGGTCCAGTGGGGCAAGTCCACACCCCGCCAGCGTGCCGACATCCTGCGCCGCGCCTTTGAGCTGGTGATTGCCAACACCGATCGGCTCGCCGCGATCATGACCGCCGAAATGGGCAAGCCGCTTGCCGAAGCAAAGGGTGAAGTGGTTTACGGCGCCGAAATGCTTCGCTGGTTCTCCGAAGAAGCCGTGCGCATCAGCGGAGACCAGGCCACCTCCACCGACGGCAACACCCGCATTATGATCACCAAGGAACCCGTTGGTCCCTCCGTGCTGGTCACCCCGTGGAACTTCCCGCTGGCCATGGGCACCCGCAAGATCGCCCCCGCCGTCGCCGCCGGATGCACCATGGTCTTCAAGCCTGCCGAGCTGACGCCGCTGACGTCCCTTGCCCTCGTGGACATTTTCAAGCAGGCCGGCCTTCCCGACGGCGTGCTTAACGTCGTTACCACCTCCAGCGCCGCCAGCGTGGTGGAGAACTGGACGAGCAGCGGCATCGCACGCAAGATCAGCTTCACCGGCTCCACTGAGGTGGGCAAGATCCTGCTGCGCCAGGCGGCCGACAATGTTATGCGCTCCTCGATGGAACTGGGCGGAAATGCCCCGTTCATCGTCCTTGCTGACGCGGACATTGAGAAGGCAGTTGATGGCGCCATGAAGGCCAAAATGCGGAACATGGGCGAGGCCTGCACCGCCGCAAACCGTTTCTTCGTGCACCGGTCAGTGGTGGAGGAATTCAGTGAGAAGTTCGCCAAGAAGATCTCCGAACTGCGGGTAGGTAACGGCGCCGTGGAAGGAACCGAGGTCGGACCCCTGATCGAACTGAAGGGCCTGGACAAGGTTGAAAGCCTCGTAGCCGACGCGGTCGCCAAGGGCGCACGCGTCCTGACCGGAGGAAGCCGCCCGGAGGGGCGTGGATACTTCTACACGCCCACCGTCCTGACGGACGTCTCCTTGGACTCCGAGTTGATGAGCACCGAGATTTTCGGTCCGGTTGCAGCCATCACTCCGTTCGACAGCGAGGACGAAGTGCTACGCCTCGCCAACGACACCGAATGGGGCCTCGTTGGCTACGTCTTTACTGAGAATATGGACAAGGCCCTTCGCTTCTCCGCGGAACTGGAAGTGGGCATGGTCGGACTGAACACCGGCCTGGTCTCCAACCCCACAGCACCCTTCGGAGGCGTCAAGCAATCCGGGCTGGGGCGCGAAGGCGGCAAGATTGGCATCGAAGAATTTCTTGAGACCAAGTACACCGCAATAGCAGTCTAAAAAATATGTAGTTTGCCTAAGAGTGAAATGAGGGGGATGTCAATGGCGGCATCGGAGAGCCTGTTTGCACTGGAGGGGAGGCCCACGGCGCAGTTGATAGCCGATCAGCTGCGCGAACAAATTGTTCAGGGGGCCTTCGGCCCGGGAGAACAGATCAATGAATCTGTCCTGGCCTCACAGCTGCACACATCCAGGGGCCCTGTCCGTGAGGCGTTGCAGCGGCTGTGCCAGGAGGGGATCCTTGTCAGCCGGCGTAATCGGGGTGTTTTCGTACTCGAGCTCACTATCGCTGACATCAAGGAGATCTATGCCGTCCGTGAGGCTGTTGAATCAACCGCAGCAGACGCGCTGCTTGATGCCGGCCAGCATCCGGTTAAGCGCACCTGCCAGGCCCTGAAGGACATCATCAGGGACATGGCGAAACAGGTGGAGGTCTCGGACTGGCAGGCGATTGCACGGCTGGATATGCAATTCCATACCTCCTTCGTGGCCGGTGCAGGCAACACTCGACTGATCCGGATCTACGAGACCCTGGCAGCCGAATCGAGGATGTGCATTCTGAACCTGGCTGTCGCCTACCCCCGGATAGACGTCCTTGTGCAGGAACACCAGAACATCCTCGATCTGCTCAAGGCAGGCGACAGGGAAGAACTCCACAAAGCCATCAAACTCCACATGGAAAAGGCGGTCGAGGACCTCACCGGCACAAGGGAAGAGGCGGAAGCCACCGCCTGAGACGTTCTCCGGGGGTTATAGGACAAAACGTGTGTAATTCCCGGGTGTGTCATGTGCGTCCTGCCCATCCGGTGCGGTGCCAGAGGCCTTCTTCAGGGCTGAGTCCGGTGCTGTAGAGCTCGGGGCCGGGGTCCCGTTCTGTCGGGGCGCTGGCTTTGGT
>NZ_JBFTJD010000051.1:0-2410 GCF_056395245.1 Arthrobacter sp. 10L430
AGGTCAGCGGGCAGGAGCGGGAACCCTTTGCGGGATCCGCGGGACCGCCGTCTGAACCGGATTGCCGGACCGTCGTCGCTCGTGCTCTTCGGAGTCACGGGTGACCTCGCCCGCAAGAAGCTCATGCCCGCCGTGTATGACCTCGCGAACCGCGGCCTGTTGCCGCCCAGCTTTGCCCTGGTGGGCTTTGCCCGGCGRCAGTGGGACAACGAGGACTTCGCGGCGGAGGTGAAAGACGCGGTCAAAACGTACTCCCGTACGCCGTTCGATGAGGCGGTGTGGAACCAGCTGTCCGAAGGCATCCGTTTCGTGCAGGGCGAGTTCGATGACGACTCCGCCTTTGAGCGGCTCGGCGAGACCATCAAGGAACTCGACGAACAGCGCGGCACGCGCGGCAACCATGCGTTCTACCTGTCCATCCCGCCGAAGGCCTTTGAACAGGTCTGCCGGCAGCTCTCGAAGCACGGTCTGGCCCAGGCTGAAGGCGACAAGTGGCGCCGTGTGGTCATCGAGAAGCCGTTCGGGCACGACCTTAAGTCGGCCCGGCAGCTGAACGACATCGTGGAATCGGTCTTTCCGCCCGACGCGGTCTTCCGGATCGACCACTACCTGGGCAAGGAGACGGTGCAGAACATCCTGGCGCTGCGCTTCGCSAACCAGCTGTTCGAACCGCTGTGGAACGCCAACTACGTTGACCACGTGCAGATCACCATGGCCGAGGACATCGGCACCGGCGGCCGYGCAGGGTAYTACGACGGCGTGGGTGCTGCCCGTGACGTGATCCAGAACCACCTCCTGCAGCTGCTGGCGCTSACTGCGATGGAGGAACCTATTTCCTTCAACGCGGATGACCTGCGTGCGGAGAAGGAAAAGGTCCTGGCGGCTGTCAGGCTGCCGGAGGACCTCTCCACCCACTCCGCCCGCGGCCAGTTCGCCGGCGGCTGGCAGGGCGGCGAGCAGGTCCAGGGCTACCTCGAGGAGGASGGCATCCCGGCCGATTCCACCACCGAGACCTTTGCCGCGATCCGCGTTGACATCAATACCCGGCGCTGGCACGGGGTCCCGTTTTACCTGCGCGCCGGCAAGCGCCTGGGCCGGCGCGTCACGGAAATCGCCGTGGTGTTCAAGCGCGCGCCTAACCTGCTGTTCCGCGACCACGGCGAGGATGACTTCGGGCAGAACGCCGTGGTGATCCGGGTCCAGCCTGACGAGGGCGCCACGATCCGCTTCGGCTCCAAGGTCCCCGGCACGCAGATGGAAGTGCGGGATGTGACGATGGACTTCGGTTACGGCCACTCGTTCACGGAGTCCAGCCCGGAGGCGTACGAACGGCTGATCCTTGACGTGCTCCTCGGCGAGCCGCCGCTGTTCCCGAGGCATGAGGAAGTGGAGCTCTCCTGGAAGATCCTGGATCCGTTCGAGGAATACTGGGAGGGCCTGGGCGAGCAGCCCGAGCCCTACGCACCCGGCAGCTGGGGCCCGGCCTCCGCTGACGAGCTGCTCGCCCGCGACGGACGCACCTGGAGAAGGCCATGATTGTAGATCTTCCGAACACCACCACCTCCAAGGTCTCCAAGAAGATCATGTCCCTGCGGGAGCAGGGCGGGGTGATCGCTCTGGGCCGCGTGCTGACCCTGGTGGTCGTCACGAAATCGGGWCTGGAAGAGGAGGCCATCGAGGCAGCCAACGAGGCCAGCCGGGAGCACCCCTGCCGAATCATTGTCCTTGCCGATGCCGGCTCTGCCGCTCCCAACCGGCTCGATGCCCAGATCCGGGTCGGCGGTGACGCCGGAGCCTCGGAAGTGATCGTGCTGCGCGGCTTCGGGGAACTCGCAGAGGAAAGCGAGTCCCTCGTCGCCGCGTTGCTGCTCCCTGACGCTCCGATCGTGGCCTGGTGGCCGCACGGCGCGCCGAAGAATGCCAGCGAGACATCCATCGGCAAGATCGCCCACCGGCGCATCACCGACTCCGCGAACGAAGCCGAACCGCAGGTGGCCCTGGAGAATATCCGGAACACCTACAAGGCAGGCGACACGGACCTCGCCTGGACCCGCCTGACGAACTGGCGCATCCAGCTCGCGGCAGTGCTGGACCAGGTGGACCCATCCCCTGTCACCGCGGTGGCCGTGGAGGGTGCTTCGGACTCCCCCAGCACCATCCTGCTGGCGGCCTGGCTCACCCTCTCCCTGGACGCCCCGGTGACGATCGTCGCCGACCCCGCGGGCACCGGTATCCGGCGCGTCCGCCTGAGCCGGGCAAGCGGCGACGTCCAGCTGTTCCGGCCCGGACTGTCAGTGGCCGAACTGACCCAACCGGGCCAGCCTGCCCAGCGGATTTCCCTGCCGCGGCGAAGCCTGCGGGACTGCCTGGCCGAGGAACTGCGGCGTCTGGATCCCGACGAAGTGTTCGG
>NZ_JBFTJD010000052.1:0-1598 GCF_056395245.1 Arthrobacter sp. 10L430
AAAGCCGGTCTGCCAGATCTCGGCACCGGAGAAGCAAGTACCCGAGATCGTGACTCGCTGGAGAAGCAAGTACCCGAGATCGTGACTCGCTGAATCGTGTGAGCGTACGTCATGGCCGATCTCCTTAACTATCCGGTGACTATGCGTATTGTGCCGGGTTCCCCTGGGGGTGGGAAACCCGGCTCAGGGAAGGCATATGACGAATATGCGGACGACCCATAAGGCGAATTGTAGAACTTAATTCGGCAGATCGTGGGATTTCCTGAGCAATCTTTTTAACACAGCTGAGTTAACACACCTGTGCCACAAAGGGCCGGCCTTTTTAACTCAGGTGGGTTAATAAACACGCTGGAGGAAATGCCCTGTACCGGCTTCGTTTAACGGTTGGGTGGTTCTGTGGCTGTAGTGGCCATGGCTCCCTCGAGGATGACCGGGACAGCAATTACCGGTGGCAGTCGTAGCGCCCAGGACCCCTCACTGGCTCCGTCAGGATGGCTCACAGAGCATGCGACGCTTCCCCAGACCGACCCCAAATTTAAGTTGGGGGGGTTTGGGGGGGCGTGCAACAACCCGTTTCCTACTCCACCATCAGGATGCGCTCTGCTCCTGCAGAGCAGGAGCAAACAGAGCAGAAACCCCACGAACCGCCACCGAGCCAGTAGGCTCCACAGCATGAGCAGAGACGAGATCCGGGAGCAGCTTTCGGAAGCGATCCTACGGTGCCGGAGGACAGCACGCAGGACCATGGAGTTGCCCCTGACGGCCGCAGAGCGAGACCAGGCGACGCGGGACGACGATGAGGCCCTGGGAGAGGTGTGGCGGCTCCTTCAGGAGCTGGGGTAGTCACAGTTCCAGTTGCCGCCGTTCGAGGTCACACGTAAAGCCTAGTGGCCTTACGGGATGGTGTGGCCGGTCCGAGTCTCCTTGAGCTGGTCCCTGCGCCTCCGCTGCGTATCGTACACGTCCCCGAAGTTGATCCCGGTGACCAGCGCATTGACGGCGGGCTTCACAGCGGGCAGCGTCGTCGCCTTGGCAACAAGGATCACTTGCTG
Organism: Arthrobacter sp. 10L430; assembly: GCF_056395245.1. Classification (NCBI taxonomy): domain Bacteria; kingdom Bacillati; phylum Actinomycetota; class Actinomycetes; order Micrococcales; family Micrococcaceae; genus Arthrobacter; species Arthrobacter sp. 10L430. Next base: position 1,053 of record NZ_JBFTJD010000052.1, read on the forward strand.
ATCGGGGGTGCCGTCGGAGTTGACCCCGTTGATGAAGGTCTGAAACGCGGTGGCGATCCCGGAAATGTCGAAGCTCTGGACGCGCCCATTCGACTGCACTGCCATGGACGGGCCCGGCAGGTACATGCGACCCTTTGCAGCGAGGCCACGGCTCAGCGCCGATGTCAGCGTCGCTACCAGAGTGGTCTGGGGCGCCTGCCGGTTGCCGCCAGCACTGCCCACGGGCGGTGTCCCGTAGGTGTGGTAGACGACGTTCAGTGGATCCGTGTGGCCTGTGGTGAGGATGTTTGCCACCTTGACCTGAGTCGTGATGTAGCTGTTGTTGATCTGCGTCGAGCCGCTGGAGAAGAAGGTAGCCCAGCGCGCTGCGATCGCGTCCACCTGAGCCTGAGTGGCCGTGCTGGTGTCGGCACTCTCGTCTCCCAGCCAAAAGCCGGTCTGCCAGATCTCGGCACCGGAGAAGCAAGTACCCGAGATCGTGACTCGCTGAATCGTGTGAGCGTACGTCATGGCCGATCTCCTTAACTATCCGGTGACTATGCGTAT
>NZ_JBFTJD010000053.1:0-1534 GCF_056395245.1 Arthrobacter sp. 10L430
CGGTATTTATCAAGCTGTTTGTGACAGCGGGGTGGTTTCTTTGTTGTTGATGCCGGCAGTGAGTGGTGATCCCGGGGCGGTGGGCTTGTGTCGGTATCTGTTTGGGTTGCGGGCGTAGCAGGCATCGAGTGTTTCTTGGCGCTGCTGGCGTGCTTGCCGGACCAGTCCGTGGTGGACGGTGTCCGGGGTGTAGTAGTTCAGGCCGCTGTGGCGGTGGTGGGTGTTGTAGTCCGTGAAGAACGCCGCCATGTGCTCCCGGGCGTGCTGCAGATCCTGGAATCTTCGAGGGAAGTCCAGGTCGTACTTGACGGTCTTGAACAGGGACTCTGAATAGGGGTTGTCATCGGAGATCCGTGGCCGCGAGTACGACAGGGTGATGCCCAAGGAGCGGGCAAGGTCAAACGTGGTGGCTGCCCGCATCGGGGCCCCGTTATCGGCATGGAGGACGGCGGGGGTGTGGTTGTTGTCGGCGACGGCGTCCCGGATGAGAGCTGAGGCGAGGGCGGCCGTTTCGGTGTATTCGACTCGGTGGCCGACGACCTTGCGGGAGAACACGTCCATGATTGTGTAGAGCCGGTAGGTATGTTTGCCTGGGCCGTGGAGCATCGTGATGTCCCAGCTCCAGAGCTGGTTCGGGTCCGTGGCCTCCAAGACGGGTTTGGCTCTTTTCGGGCCGCTGCCGCTGCGCTGTGCGCGGCGGTCTCCGTTCTGCCCGTGCCGTGCCACGATCCGGTGCGCGGCCGCAATCGAGAACAAGCAGTGCCCCGCGTCCAGCATCCGGTAATAGGCCTGAGTGACCGAAAGATTCGCGTATTTTTCCGAGTTCAACAGTCCCATAAACGCGTCGGCTTCGGCCGTGGTGATCCGGTTCGGGTAGGCCCGGTCGGCATGCGGAACGGTGATCCCGGCCAAGGCGGGAGGATTCAGACGCCGGTACCAGGACGTGCGATGCACGCCCACTAAGGCGCAGGCCTTGACCGCTGACCAGCCTGCCGTCACAAGACTCCCGGCGAAGGTCAGGGCGATGTCTTTCCAGACTTTGGCATCAACCACTCCGGTCGTCCCGGTTCCGGCTCCTCGAGGTGTGGCTCGGTCGCCGCCGCGCTCTTGGCCATTGCGTCCAAGAGCGCGGAAGCTTTTCCCAGAATGTCTACCGCGGCTTCGGACCGGGCCAGTTTGGCCTTGAGGATTTCGTTTTCCCTCAGGACGCGTTTGAGTTGCTTCTTATCTCCTGCGTTCAATCGCGGATCCTCCCAACTTGAATCGGCCGCAGCTGGCAGATCACCGGATTCCCGGGCGCACGCCCATTCCCGAATAGTCGCCGCCTTGACTCCGATCGCCCTTGCCAGGGCGGCCTTGGAGCCTAGCTCAAGGCACTTTTCGTTCTCATCCAAAATCGCGTTTTTCTCGTCAACAGTGAAGTGACGATTCGACTGGCGGACAGGAATAACAAAATCCATCATGGACCTTCCCCGCCCGAGTGCCGCGTCCGGTGCAGACAGAAACCTGTCACACAAGAGCCTGACACACAGGG
>NZ_JBFTJD010000054.1:0-1835 GCF_056395245.1 Arthrobacter sp. 10L430
GTTGATATTCCACCCATGAGCACCCGCCGCAGAACAATCGTCTGCGCAACGGGCTTTTACTCCTGACAACCCCTCCACACCCACATAACGCGGGGCAAGGTGATTGTAGGTGCTCCTTAGAAAGGAGGTGATCCAGCCGCACCTTCCGGTACGGCTACCTTGTTACGACTTAGTCCCAATCGCCAGTCCCACCTTCGACAGCTCCCTCCCACAAGGGGTTAGGCCACCGGCTTCGGGTGTTACCAACTTTCGTGACTTGACGGGCGGTGTGTACAAGGCCCGGGAACGTATTCACCGCAGCGTTGCTGATCTGCGATTACTAGCGACTCCGACTTCATGGGGTCGAGTTGCAGACCCCAATCCGAACTGAGACCGGCTTTTTGGGATTAGCTCCACCTCACAGTATCGCAACCCTTTGTACCGGCCATTGTAGCATGCGTGAAGCCCAAGACATAAGGGGCATGATGATTTGACGTCGTCCCCACCTTCCTCCGAGTTGACCCCGGCAGTCTCCCATGAGTCCCCGCCATTACGCGCTGGCAACATGGAACGAGGGTTGCGCTCGTTGCGGGACTTAACCCAACATCTCACGACACGAGCTGACGACAACCATGCACCACCTGTGAACCGGCCCCAAAGGGGAAGGACTGTTTCCAGCCCGGTCCGGTCCATGTCAAGCCTTGGTAAGGTTCTTCGCGTTGCATCGAATTAATCCGCATGCTCCGCCGCTTGTGCGGGCCCCCGTCAATTCCTTTGAGTTTTAGCCTTGCGGCCGTACTCCCCAGGCGGGGCACTTAATGCGTTAGCTACGGCGCGGAAAACGTGGAATGTCCCCCACACCTAGTGCCCAACGTTTACGGCATGGACTACCAGGGTATCTAATCCTGTTCGCTCCCCATGCTTTCGCTCCTCAGCGTCAGTTAATGCCCAGAGACCTGCCTTCGCCATCGGTGTTCCTCCTGATATCTGCGCATTTCACCGCTACACCAGGAATTCCAGTCTCCCCTACATCACTCTAGTCTGCCCGTACCCACCGCAGATCCGGAGTTGAGCCCCGGACTTTCACGGCAGACGCGACAAACCGCCTACGAGCTCTTTACGCCCAATAATTCCGGATAACGCTTGCGCCCTACGTATTACCGCGGCTGCTGGCACGTAGTTAGCCGGCGCTTCTTCTGCAGGTACCGTCACTTTCGCTTCTTCCCTACTGAAAGAGGTTTACAACCCGAAGGCCGTCATCCCTCACGCGGCGTCGCTGCATCAGGCTTGCGCCCATTGTGCAATATTCCCCACTGCTGCCTCCCGTAGGAGTCTGGGCCGTGTCTCAGTCCCAGTGTGGCCGGTCACCCTCTCAGGCCGGCTACCCGTCGTCGCCTTGGTGAGCCATTACCTCACCAACAAGCTGATAGGCCGCGAGTCCATCCAAAACCACAAGTTACTCACCCGTTCGCCACTAATCCCCGRTGCAAGCACCGGATCATCGTTCGACTTGCATGTGTTAAGCACGCCGCCAGCGTTCATCCTGAGCCAGGATCAAACTCTCCGTTGAAGWAAAACAGACACAACCGAAGAACCACGGGAAAACGCGGAACCAGGCTGCACAAAATTTGAAACCAGCTGTAAAAACCAGACCACACCACAGGGGCGGCRCAGTCCGGYCAATYCAACCAATTCATATAAAATAAACCGGTATCAACAAACTTGGCACACTATTGAGTTCTCAAACAACAGACACACCCGGCACCACCACAACCAAACAACCAGTCGCGGATCGCTCCGGAGCAACTTCCCAAACTTACCCGAATCCAAACCACAWTGCAAACCAGCGTCTCCGC
>NZ_JBFTJD010000055.1:0-1356 GCF_056395245.1 Arthrobacter sp. 10L430
CGCGTTGACTCATCGAAGATGCCCGCGTAGCGGTATTCGAAGAATCATTTGAGAATGCCCGCGTAGCGGCGTGTCCGCCGGGGTGGTGTCTGCCGCGTCGGCATTGTGAGCCATGGAGCTTTCGATGAGTGAACGCAGGGCTATCACGAAGGTCATCGCCACCCGCTACGCCCGCTCGGACCGCGCGGGTAAGAAGCAGATTCTCGATGAGCTGTGCGCGACGACCGGATGGCACCGCGACCACGCCCGCAAGGCACTGCGGCAGGCTCTGGTGCTGAAGCCCGTGCGGGCCAGGACGCCCCGGCCCCCGCTCTATGGGGAGCCGGTGATCGCGGCGCTGCGGTTCTGCTGGGCGGTCCAGGGAACGCCCTGTGGACGGCTCCTCGCAGCCGCGCTGCCGGACCTGGTGCCGCGCCTGCGGCGGTTCAAAGAGCTCCGCATTGATGCCGGCACGGCCGCGCAGTTGCTGACGATCGCGCCGGCGACCATCGACCGGCGGCTCAAGGCCGACCGGGCGAAACTGGAGCCCCGGGGCCGGTCCCACACCAAACCCGGAACACTGCTGAAAGACTCGATTCCGGTCCGTACCTGGGCCGAGTGGAACGATGCGGTGCCAGGGTTCGTCGAGATCGATCTGGTCGGCCACGAGGGCGGCAACAACAAGGGTGAGTTCTGCTTCACCCTTGATATCACTGACATCGCGACCGGTTGGACGGAGACCCGGTCGGTGCGGAACAAGGCGCAGAAGTGGGTTTTCGGGGCGATCAAGGACGCCACCGCCGCGTTCCCGTTTCCTATCCTCGGGATCGATTCGGACAACGGCTCGGAGTTCATCAATTGGGAGCTGTTCCGCTGGTGCGAGCAGGAGAAACTGACCTTCACCCGGTCCCGGTCCGGGAACAAGAACGATGGTGCGCACGTCGAGCAGAAGAACTGGCACGTCGTCCGCCAGACCGTCGGCTATCACCGCTACGACACACCAGGCGAGCTGGAGCTGTTGAACCGGATCTGGGCGCTCCAGAGGCTGCTGACCAACCATTTCGGACCACAGCAAAAACTCCTCACAAAGACCCGGACGGGGGCGAAGGTCACCAAAACCTACGACGCACCCGCCACCCCGTACCAGCGCGTCCTGGCCGACACCGGCACCGTCAGCAAGGCCACGAAGGGCCGCCTGAAACGCGAAAACAGGCCGCTGAACCCGGCCGCCATCCAACGCCAGATCCAGGCTCTCTGCACGGAGCTACTGACCCTGACCACCGCGAAACAAGGCCCAAAAAAGCAGCCCGCCATCCGGGCAAAATCAAATGAGTCCACGAATCAACCCAGGCGGGCATCTTGACATGATTCCTCGGG
>NZ_JBFTJD010000056.1:0-1298 GCF_056395245.1 Arthrobacter sp. 10L430
CGGTTGGCGATGACGGGGGACATGCCGGTGAAGCCGTCGCGGGCTTCGGCGATTTCGTGGATTTGTTTGCGGCAGGCGTACCAGCCGGCGACCATGAGGGCGCAGGCGACGAGGGTGACCAGGAGGGTGAGGGGGGAGTCGATGAAGACCATGAYGAGGACGCCGAGGAGGAAGAGGAGGGAGAGGTAGCCGGTGTAGGGGGCGCCGAACATGCGGAAGGAGGGGCGTTTGAGCCAGCCTTTGTCGGCCCAGCGTTTGAGTTGCATCTGGCACAGGACGATGGTGGCCCAGGTGACGATGATGCCTACGGAGGCGACGTTCAGGACGATCTCGAAGGCTTGGGTGGGGACGAGGTAGTTCAGKGGGACGCCGAGGAGGGAGACGCCGGCGGTGATGGCGATGCCGCCGTAGGGGACGCCGGCTTTGTTCATGCGTTGGGCGAATTTCGGGGCGGARCCGGCGACGGACATGGAGCGCAGGATCCGGCCGGTGGAGTAGAGGCCGGCGTTGAGTGAGGAGAGSGCGGCGGTGAGGACGACGAGGTTCATGATGACGTCCACGCCCTGGATGCCGATGGAGCCGAAGAACGTCACGAAGGGGCTGACGCCCTTCTGGTAGGAGGTGTAGGGCAGSAGSAGGGCGAGCAGGATGACGGAGCCGACGTAGAACACGGCGATGCGGAAGACCACGGAGTTGATGGCCTTGGGCATGATTTTTTCGGGGTTTTCGGTTTCGCCGGCKGCGGTGCCGACGAGTTCGATGGAGGCGTAGGCGAACAGGACGCCCTGCATCAGGATGATCATGGGCAGCAGGCCGTTGGGGAAGATGCCGCCGTTATCGGACAGGAGGCTGAAGCCGGTTTCCTGGCCGGGGACGGGGGTGCCGAAGATGACGAAGTAGGTGCCGACCAGGAGGAAGGCGACCAGGGCGGCGACCTTGATGATGGCGAACCAGAATTCCATTTCACCGAAGACCTTGACGGAGACGAGGTTCAGGGCGAGGACGACGATGAGGGCCATCAGGGCCCAGGCCCACTGTGGCACGTCGGCCATCCAGGGGATGTATTTGCCGAAGAAGTTCATGTAGAGGGCCGCGGCGGTGATGTCCACGATGGTGGTGGTGGCCCAGTTGATCCAGTAGAACCAGCCGGAGATGAACGCGGCTTTCTCGCCGAAGAATTCGCGGGCGTAGGAGACGAAGGAGCCCGAGGACGGGCGGTGCAGGACCAGTTCGCCGAGGGCGCGGAGGATCAGGAAGGCGAAGAAGCCGCAGACGGCGTAGGCGATGACGAGCGAGGG
>NZ_JBFTJD010000057.1:0-1226 GCF_056395245.1 Arthrobacter sp. 10L430
GGATGGCTAAGCTTTCGAAGCTTAGGGTGGCTGGGGTGCTTGCATATCTCTGGAATGTCTTGTCTGCGGTCAATCGCTGGTACGGAACGGGAAAACGGCGGCCGGTAAGCAGCGCTACCGGTGTCTGGCATGCGGTGCGAGCCGCTCGARTGAACGCCCGGATGTCAGCCRGCGCTYCGAATTGGAGGCGTTCCTTGGCTGGCTGATGGGCACCTCGAGTCAGTCATCGTTCACCTCGTTCGGCACGGCCCGGTCATTGCGTCGGCGCACGGCGTGGTGCTGGAACATTGCCCCGCGGATCCCGGTGACCGGCGAGGTCCATGACCAGATCCAGGTCGATGGGATCTACGTGGGTTCATGGTGCTGCCTGATCGCTGTTGCCGGTGACTACGTGCTGGGTTGGCAGTGGTGTGACACCGAGAAGAAGGCCGCGTGGGCGGCGTTGCTGGAACGCTTTCCGGCCCCGAGGGTTKTGATCACTGACGGTGGTTCCGGGATCGCTGSGGCCCTGTCCGAGTGCTGGTCCGAAACCTCGGTGCRGCGTTGCCTGGTCCATGTCCAGCGCAACGTGCGCACCTACCTGACCGGCCGGCCCAGGACCGATGCGGGCAAGGCGTTGCTGCGGCTGGGACGGGCGCTGACGAGGATCAAGGCCCCGGCGGAGGCGGCAGCCTGGCTGGCCGGGCTCCATGACTGGCATCAGCAGCACGGGCACCTGGTCAAAGCGCGCACCTACCGCAGCACTACCGCCATGGTCCCGGGCTGGGTGCGGTCCAACSAGTCCTGGTGGTACACGCATGACAGGCTCCGCAAGGCCTACCGGCTCCTGGAGCGCCTCAGCCAAGCCGGAACGCTGTTCAMGTATTTGGAAGCCGAATACGCCGGGCTGGACATCGCCTCGACGACCAACMGGATCGAAGGCGGCACGAACGCCCAGCTCCGGCTCCTGCTGCGGGCGCACCGGGGCATGAGCGAGGAACACCAGAAGCGTGCCATCGAGTGGTACCTCTACCTGCACAGCGAGCAACCCCGACCGCCAACGAAGCTCATCCAAGACCGCCACTACGGACCAGCCAWGACCAAAGCCAGCGCCCCGACAGAACGGGACCCCGGCCCCGAGCTCTACAGCACCGGACTCAGCCCTGAAGAAGGCCTCTGGCACCGCACCGGATGGGCAGGACGCACATGACACACCCGGGAATTACACACGTTTTGTCCTATAACCC
>NZ_JBFTJD010000058.1:0-1106 GCF_056395245.1 Arthrobacter sp. 10L430
GTTTTGGCCAGGATCACGGTGGGCTTGCCCTTGAATTCGGTCGCTGCCTTGTACGCGGCGTAGACCTTGCGGTAGTCGTGGCCGCCGCGCTTGAGGTTCCAGATCTGGTCATCGGTCAGGTCCGCGACCATGTCCTTGGTCTGCGGGGTCTTGCCGAAGAAGTGCTCSCGGACGAACCCGCCGGACTCGGCCTTGTAGGTCTGGTAGTCCCCGTCCAGGGTTTCGTTCATGATCTTCACCAGCGACCCGTCGGAGTCGCGGGTGAGCAGGTCATCCCATTCCCGGCCCCAGACGACCTTGATCACGTTCCAGCCCGCGCCGCGGAAGAACGCCTCGAGTTCCTGCATGATCTTGCCGTTGCCGCGCACCGGCCCGTCCAGGCGCTGGAGGTTGCAGTTGATCACGAAGTTCAGGTTGTCCAGGTTCTCGTTCGCGGCGAGCTGGAGCAGGCCGCGGGACTCGGGCTCGTCCATTTCCCCGTCGCCCAGGAACGCCCAGACCTGCTGCTCGGAGGTGTCYTTCAGGCCGCGGTTGTGCAGGTAGCGGTTGGACTGGGCCTGRTAGATCGCGTTCATCGGCCCGATGCCCATCGACACGGTGGGGAATTCCCAGAACTCCGGCATCAGCCGCGGGTGCGGGTAGGAGGACAGGGCGTGGCCGGCCTTGGAYTTTTCCTGCCGGAAGCCGTCCAGGTCCTGCTCGGTCAGCCGGCCTTCCATGAACGCCCGCGCGTACATGCCGGGGGAGGCGTGGCCCTGGAAGAAGACCTGGTCCCCGCCGCCGGGGTGGTCCTTGCCGCGGAAGAARTGGTTGAACCCGACCTCGTACAGCGTCGCGGCGCCGGCGTAGGTGGAGATGTGCCCGCCCACGCCGATGTTCGGCCGCTGCGAGCGGTGGACCATCACCGCGGCGTTCCAGCGCATGTACGCCCGGTAGCGGCGCTCGAACTCCTCGTTGCCCGGGAACTGCGCTTCCTGGTCCGCCGGGATGGTGTTCACATAGTCCGTGGTGGTGACCATCGGAACCCCGACGCTCTGGGCGCCGGCACGCTGCAGGAGACTGCGCATGATGTATTGGGCACGCTCGGTGCCCTGTTCCCTGATCAG
>NZ_JBFTJD010000059.1:0-1097 GCF_056395245.1 Arthrobacter sp. 10L430
TCCGGTGCTGTCAGCACAACTCTCTTCGCCTTCCGGGGAAGCCTGGAGGTTGTGCGGGAGTATTTTTGCTCGAGCTTGGACTGCGGGTAGCTCAGCAGAAGGGTCATCACGAGGTACCAGAGGCTGGCGACGATCAGCAGCGGGATGGTCTCGTAGGTGCGGGCGTAGATCAGCTGGGCGCTTTGGAGGAGTTCGGCAACGCCCAGAACGCTGACGAGGGAGGTTTCCTTGAACATTCCGATGACCTGGTTACCGGTCGCGGGGATGATCGAGGGCATCGCCTGGGGAATGATGACCTTGCGCATCTTCATCGCGGCGCTCATGCCCAGCGAGTCGGCTGCTTCGATCTGGCCCTTGCCGACCGAGGAGAACCCGCCGCGGATGATTTCTGCCATGTAGGCCGCTTCATTGAGGGTCAGGCCGATGATGGCGGCGGTTATTGGCGCCATCAGGGCGTTCACGTCGATGGCCTGTTGGATATCGGTGAACGGGATCCCGATCGTCAGGTTCGGGTACAGGGCTGCGATGTTGAACCAGAAGATCAGCTGCACCAGGACCGGAGTGCCACGGAACAAGGTGATGTAGACACCGGCCGTGGCGGCAATCGGTTTGAGGTTCGAGGACCTCATGACGGCAAGCGCCAGGCCCAGAAGCGTTCCCAGGACCATGCTGACGACCGTGAGGAAGATCGTGAGCATCAGCCCGCGAAGGATGGTCTCCTGCGTGAAGTACTTGGCAACCACATTCCACTTGAAGTTCGGATTGGTTGCTACTGAGATGAGAATGCCCAGGCCGATAAGGCTGCACACCACCCAGGAGACGTATTCGAAGAGGCTCCGCCGTCGAAGCCTAGGCTTGAGCGCCGGATCGGTCCCGTTCATCTTGTTCCCGCTTCCGGAACTTATGGGTTGCAGCATCGGAGCCCTCTCCTAGTTGAGCTTGGCATCCGTGATGGCACCTGATTCCAGGCTCCAGTTCGAGAGCGATTTCTTGTATTCCGGGCTGTCCAGGACATCCTGCACGGCCTTCTGCAGAGCGGGGGTTAGGGCCGAGCCCTTCTTCAGCCCGACAGACACAAGGTCGCTGTTGCCGACGTT
>NZ_JBFTJD010000060.1:0-1095 GCF_056395245.1 Arthrobacter sp. 10L430
TCCGGTGCTGTCAGCACAACTCTCTTCGCCTTCCGGGGAAGCCTGGAGGTTGTGCGGGAGTATTTTTGCTCGAGCTTGGACTGCGGGTAGCTCAGCAGAAGGGTCATCACGAGGTACCAGAGGCTGGCGACGATCAGCAGCGGGATGGTTTCGTAGGTGCGGGCGTAGATCAGCTGGGCGCTTTGGAGGAGTTCGGCAACGCCCAGGACGCTGACGAGGGAGGTTTCCTTGAACATTCCGATGACCTGGTTACCGGTCGCGGGGATGATCGAGGGCATCGCCTGGGGAATGATGACCTTGCGCATCTTCATCGATGCGCTCATCCCGAGGGAGTCGGCGGCCTCGATCTGGCCCTTGCCGACCGAGGAGAACCCGCCACGGACGATTTCAGCCATGTAGGCGGCCTGGTTCAGGGTCAGGCCGATCAGGGCTGCCGTGATGGGTGCCATCAGGGCATTCACGTCAACTGCGGTGCTGATATCGGTGAACGGGATCCCGATCGTCAGGTTCGGGTACAGGGCTGCGATGTTGAACCAGAAGATCAGCTGCACCAGGACCGGGGTCCCACGGAACAAGGTGATGTAGACACCGGCCGTGGCCGCGATCGGTTTGACGCTGGAGGACCTCATGACCGCCAGCCCCAGGCCCAGGAGCGTTCCCAGGACCATGCTGGCTATTGTGAGGAAGATCGTGAGCATCAGCCCGCGCAGGATGGTCTCCTGCGTGAAGTACTTCGCGACCACATCCCACTTGAAGTTGGGGTTGGTGGAAACGGAGGCCAGGATGCCGATGCCGATCAGGCTGCACACCACCCACGCCACATACTCGAAGGTGCTGCGGCGCTTGAGCCGTGGCTTCAGCGCTGAATTTATCCCACTCATTGTGGCTTCACTTTCTTCGGAAATCAGGGACTGCATGTACCCGTCCTTAGTTCAGTTTGGCGTTGGTGATGGCACCTGATTCCAGGCTCCAGTTCGAGAGCGATTTCTTGTATTCCGGGCTGTCCAGGACATCCTGCACGGCCTTCTGCAGAGCGGGGGTTAGGGCCGAGCCCTTCTTCAGCCCGACAGACACAAGGTCGCTGTTGCCGACGTT
>NZ_JBFTJD010000061.1:0-1000 GCF_056395245.1 Arthrobacter sp. 10L430
GCGGGAGGCTTGCCAGAGGGCCATGGATCCGATGCTGCCGAGGCCGATGACGGCGAGTTTTCCGTCCATGGTCAGAGCACCTGCTTCAGGAAGGCCTGGGTGCGGGGTTCTTTGGGGTTGGAGAGGATTTCCCGGGCGTCGCCGCGTTCGACGATGTAGCCGTCGTCCATGAAGATCAGGGAGTCGGCCACTTCGCGGGCGAAGCCCATTTCGTGGGTGACCACGACCATGGTCATGCCTTTCTTGGCGAGGTCCTGCATGACGGCGAGGACTTCGCCGACTTTTTCCGGGTCCAGGGCCGAGGTGGGCTCGTCGAAGAGCATGATCTCCGGATCCATGGCCAGGGACCTGGCGATCGCGACGCGCTGCTGCTGACCGCCGGAGAGCTGGGCCGGGTAGTAGTCCCCGAACCCGGCCAGGCCGACGCTTGCGAGCAGTTCGTGCGCCCGCTTGCCGGCCTGCTTCTTGTCGGTGCCTTTGACCAGGACGGGTCCGGCCATAATGTTCTCGTGTGCTGTCATGTTCGGGAAGAGGTTGAACTGCTGGAAGACCATGCCGAGCCTGGTGCGCTGCTCGGCGAGTTTCTTCGGGGGCAGGGCGTGGTACGCGGTGTCGGTTTCGTAGTAGCCGAAGTCTTCGCCGTTGACTTTCAGGACCCCGGAGTCGACGGTCTCCAGGCCGTTGATGCAGCGCAGGACGGTGGATTTTCCGGAGCCGCTGGGTCCGATAATGCAGCAGATCTCGCCGCTGGCGATCTCCAGGTCGATGTCTTTGAGGACTGTTTTAGGTCCGAAGGACTTTCGGATCCGCTGGGCGAGGATGGTTCCGTCGGCACTCATCGGGCGATACCTTCCGGTGCTGTCAGCACAACTCTCTTCGCCTTCCGGGGAAGCCTGGAGGTTGTGCGGGAGTATTTTTGCTCGAGCTTGGACTGCGGGTAGCTCAGCAGAAGGGTCATCACGAGGTACCAGAGGCTGGCGACGATCAGCAGCGGGATGGT
>NZ_JBFTJD010000062.1:0-989 GCF_056395245.1 Arthrobacter sp. 10L430
GCCGACTCCTGGGGTGACATTTCCCTGGCCAAGCGCACCGGGGTGCTGTTCAAGTTCCGCGAACTCGTCGCCTCCCACGTGGACGAGCTCGCCGAGCTGATCACCGCCGAGCACGGCAAGGTCCTCTCCGATGCGAAGGGCGAGATCGGACGCGGCCTGGAGGTCATCGAGTTCGCCTGCGGCATCCCGACCCTGCTCAAGGGCGACTACTCGGACCAGGTCTCCACCGGGATCGATGTCGTCTCCTTCCGTGAGCCGCTCGGCGTGGTTGCCGGCATCACCCCGTTCAACTTCCCGGTGATGGTGCCGCTGTGGATGGCGCCGATGGCTATCGCCACCGGCAACGCCTTCATCCTCAAGCCCTCCGAGCGCGACCCTTCCGCCTCGATGCTGCTGGCCAAGCTGTGGAAGCAGGCGGGTCTGCCCGACGGCGTCTTCCAGGTCCTGCACGGCGACAAGGAGACCGTTGACGGGCTCCTGACCCACCCGGACGTGGACGGCATCTCCTTCGTCGGATCCACCCCGATCGCCCAGTACGTCCACGAGACCGCCACCAAGCACGGCAAGCGGGTCCAGGCCTTGGGCGGGGCGAAGAACCACGCGATCGTGATGCCCGACGCCGACCTCGACAACGCCGCCGACCACCTCGCCGCCGCCGCCTTCGGTTCCGCGGGTGAACGCTGCATGGCCATCTCCGTCGCCGTCGCCGTCGGCGATGCCGCCGAACTGCTGGTCAAGAAGGTCGACGAGCGCGCCGTGGCCGTCAAGGTCAAGAACGGCACAGAACCGGACGCCGAAATGGGCCCGGTCATCACCCCCGCCTCCAAGGAACGCATCGTGAAGATCGTCACCGAAGCCGAAGCCGCCGGCGCGGCCATGGTGGTGGACGGCCGCGACCTGGTGGTCCCCGGCCACGAGGACGGCTTCTGGGTCGGCCCCACCGTCCTGGACCACGTCAAGACCGAAATGACCGCCTACACCGAGGAAAT
>NZ_JBFTJD010000063.1:0-989 GCF_056395245.1 Arthrobacter sp. 10L430
GCCGACTCCTGGGGTGACATTTCCCTGGCCAAGCGCACCGGGGTGCTGTTCAAGTTCCGCGAACTCGTCGCCTCCCACGTGGACGAGCTCGCCGAGCTGATCACCGCCGAGCACGGCAAGGTCCTCTCCGATGCGAAGGGCGAGATCGGCCGCGGCCTGGAGGTCATCGAGTTCGCCTGCGGCATCCCGACCCTGCTCAAAGGTGACTACTCGGACCAGGTTTCCACCGGGATTGATGTCTTCTCCTTCCGCGAGCCGCTCGGCGTCGTCGCCGGCATCACCCCGTTCAACTTCCCCGTGATGGTGCCGCTGTGGATGGCGCCGATGGCCATCGCCACCGGCAACGCCTTCATCCTCAAGCCCTCCGAGCGCGACCCCTCCGCCTCGATGCTGCTGGCCAAGCTGTGGAAGCAGGCAGGCCTGCCCGACGGCGTCTTCCAGGTCCTGCACGGCGACAAGGAGACCGTTAACGGACTCCTGACCCACCCGGACGTGGACGGCATCTCCTTCGTCGGATCCACCCCGATCGCCCAGTACGTCCACGAGACCGCCACCAAGCACGGCAAGCGGGTCCAGGCCCTGGGCGGTGCGAAGAACCACGCGATCGTGATGCCCGACGCCGACCTCGACAACGCCGCCGACCACCTCGCCGCCGCCGCCTTCGGTTCCGCGGGCGAACGCTGCATGGCCATCTCCGTCGCCGTCGCCGTCGGCGATGCCGCCGAACTGCTGGTCAAGAAGGTCGAAGAGCGTGCCCTCGCCGTCAAGGTCAACAACGGCACCGCGCCCGACGCCGAAATGGGCCCGGTCATCACCCCCGCCTCCAAGGAACGCATCGTCAAGATCGTCACCGAAGCCGAAGCCGCCGGCGCGGCCATGGTGGTGGACGGCCGCGACCTGGTGGTCCCCGGCCACGAGGACGGCTTCTGGGTCGGCCCCACCGTCCTGGACCACGTCAAGACCGAAATGACCGCCTACACCGAGGAAAT
>NZ_JBFTJD010000064.1:0-929 GCF_056395245.1 Arthrobacter sp. 10L430
CCGCTCAACGGCCCCAACGCCCGCTTCGAAGTCGGCGCCTGCGCCGCCTGGCTGCGCGCCGCCGCCGGAACGCCGCTGGAGGCGGAAACCGTCGTGGACGACGGCGAAACCCGCGCCGAACTGCACTACCGGCCCATCGGCGTCGTCGGTGCCATCGGCCCGTGGAACTGGCCCATGATGATCACCATCTGGCAGATCGCCCCCGCCCTGCGGATGGGCAACGCCGTGGTGGTCAAACCGTCCGAATACACCCCGCTGTCCGTCCTGGCCCTGGCCAAGGTCCTCAACGAGGAACTCCCCGAAGGCCTCCTCACGGTCGTCTCCGGCGGCCGCGACGTCGGTGCCCGCCTGGCCGAACACCCCGCCATCGGCAAAGTCATGTTCACCGGCTCCACCGCCACCGGCAAGGCAATCATCAAATCCTCCGCCGACACCGTCAAGCGCCTCACCCTGGAACTTGGCGGCAACGACGCCGGCATCGTCCTCCCCGATGCCGACCCCCAGGCCATCGCAGAGGGCCTGTTCTGGGGCGCCTTCATCAACACCGGCCAGACCTGCGCGGCCCTCAAGCGCCTCTACGTCCACGACGACATCTACGACGCCGTCTGCGAGGCCCTCACTGCCGTCGCCGCCGCCATGCCCATGGGCGTGGGGCTGGACGAGAACAACGTCCTGGGCCCGCTGCAGAACAAGCAGCAGTTCGACATCGTGGCAGGGCTCGTTGAAGCCGCCAGGGATTCCGGCGCGCGCGTGCTGCTCGGCGGCAACCCGGCCATGGATCAGCCGGGCTACTTCTACCCCACCACGCTGGTCGCCGACATCGACAACGACAACCCCCTCGTGGCCGAGGAACAGTTCGGCCCGGCCCTGCCCATCATCCGCTACAGCACCGTGGACGAGGCCGTCGCCAAAGCGAACGGACTCGACGT
>NZ_JBFTJD010000065.1:0-929 GCF_056395245.1 Arthrobacter sp. 10L430
CCGCTCAACGGCCCCAACGCCCGCTTCGAAGTCGGCGCCTGCGCCGCCTGGCTGCGCGCCGCCGCCGGAACGCCGCTGGAGGCGGAAACCGTCGTGGACGACGGCGAAACCCGCGCCGAACTGCACTACCGGCCCATCGGCGTCGTCGGCGCCATCGGCCCGTGGAACTGGCCCATGATGATCACCATCTGGCAGATCGCCCCCGCCCTGCGGATGGGCAACGCCGTGGTGGTCAAACCCTCCGAATACACCCCGCTGTCCGTCCTGGCCCTGGCCAAGGTCCTCAACGAGGAACTCCCCGAAGGCCTCCTCACGGTCGTCTCCGGCGGCCGCGACGTCGGCGCCCGGCTGGCCGAACACCCCGCCGTCGGCAAAGTCATGTTCACCGGCTCCACCGCCACCGGCAAGGCGATCATCAAATCCTCCGCCGACACCGTCAAGCGCCTCACCCTGGAACTTGGCGGCAACGACGCCGGCGTCGTCCTCCCTGACGCAGACCCCCAGGCCATCGCAGAAGGCCTGTTCTGGGGCGCCTTCATCAACACCGGCCAGACCTGCGCGGCCCTCAAGCGCCTCTACGTCCACGACGACATCTACGAGAAGGTGTGCGAGGCCCTCACTGCCGTCGCCGCTGCCATGCCCATGGGTGTGGGGCTGGACGAGGCGAACGTCCTGGGCCCGCTGCAGAACAAGGCACAGTTCGACATCGTGGCAGGGCTCGTTGAAGCCGCCAAGGATTCCGGCGCGCGCGTGCTGCTCGGCGGCAACCCGGCCATGGACCAGCCGGGCTACTTCTACCCCACCACGCTGGTCGCCGACATCGACAACGACAACCCCCTCGTGGCCGAGGAACAGTTCGGCCCGGCCCTGCCCATCATCCGCTACAGCACCGTGGACGAGGCCGTCGCCAAAGCGAACGGACTCGACGT
>NZ_JBFTJD010000066.1:0-888 GCF_056395245.1 Arthrobacter sp. 10L430
TCATCCAAAATCGCGTTTTTCTCGTCAACAGTGAAGTGACGATTCGACTGGCGGACAGGAATAACAAAATCCATCATGGACCTTCCCCGCCCGAGTGCCGCGTCCGGTGCAGACAGAAACCTGTCACACAAGAGCCTGACACACAGGGGGGCAGGGCCGCACGTGCGGGGCCCGGCCGCAGGTGCAGGGCAGTGCCGCGGCCGTCACACTCGGAGCCGGCCGGCCGCCGTCGGCTAATCTCGCTGTATGGCAACCGCAGACATCACTTTCCGCACGCGCAAATGGGTGCGCCCCGAGGACCTCAACGCCAACGGCACGCTGTTCGGCGGAAGCCTGCTGAAGTGGATCGACGAGGAGGCGGCCATCTACGCCATCCTCCAGCTGGGCAACGGCCGCGCGGTCACCAAATACATCTCCGAGATAAACTTCGTCAGCTCCGCGGTGCAGGGCGACCTGATCGAAATGGGCCTGACCGCCACGCGTTTCGGGCGCACCTCGCTGACCATGCGCGCCGAGGTGCGGAACATGATCACGCGCCAGAGCATCCTCACCATCGAGGAGATTGTGTTCGTGAACCTCAGTGCGCACGGCAAACCGGAGCCGCACGGCTACACCGAGATCACCTACGACCGCGACCGGATCCCCACGCACCACCTCACGGAGACGCTGGAGCAGGACTAGGGCACCGCCGTCGGGCATCCACTCTGTAAGCGGCCCTTCCCCGCATGGGCGGCCGGGACCCGGTATTTATCAAGCTGTTTGTGACAGCGGGGTGGTTTCTTTGTTGTTGATGCCGGCAGTGAGTGGTGATCCCGGGGCGGTGGGCTTGTGTCGGTATCTGTTTGGGTTGCGGGCGTAGCAGGCATCGAGTGTTTCTTGGCGCTGCTG
>NZ_JBFTJD010000067.1:0-836 GCF_056395245.1 Arthrobacter sp. 10L430
ACCCCGCAGACCAAGGACATGGTCGCGGACCTGACCGATGACCAGATCTGGAACCTCAAGCGCGGCGGCCACGACTACCGCAAGGTCTACGCCGCGTACAAGGCAGCGACCGAATTCAAGGGCAAGCCCACCGTGATCCTGGCCAAAACAGTCAAGGGCTACGGCCTCGGCCCGCACTTCGAAGGCCGCAACGCCACCCACCAGATGAAAAAACTCACCCTCGACGACCTGAAGAAGTTCCGCGACCACCTGCGGATCCCCCTCACGGACGAGCAGCTCGACAAGGATCCGTACCAGCCGCCGTACTTCCACCCGGGCACGGATGCCCCGGAAATCAAGTACATGATGGAACGGCGCGCTGCCCTGGGCGGTGCTGTGCCGGAGCGCCGGTCCAAGCACTCCGACATCGCGCTGCCGGATGCGAAAACCTACGAGGTCGCCAAGCGCGGCTCCGGCAAGCAGCAGGCAGCCACCACCATGGCCTTTGTCCGGTTGCTCAAAGACCTGATGCGGGACAAGAATTTCGGCAAGCACATCGCGCCGATCATTCCCGATGAAGCCCGCACCTTCGGCATGGACGCGTTCTTCCCGACCGCGAAGATCTACAACCCCAAGGGCCAGAACTACCTGTCCGTGGACCGCGACCTGGTCCTGGCCTACAAGGAATCCGCCCAGGGCCAGCTGATTCACCCCGGCATCAACGAAGCCGGCGCCGTCGCAGCGTTCACCGCCGCCGGCACCGCCTACGCCACCCACGGCGTGCCGCTGATCCCGGTCTACGTGTTCTACTCCATGTTCGGCTTCCAGCGCACCGGCGACGCCTTCTGGGCCGCCGC
>NZ_JBFTJD010000068.1:0-836 GCF_056395245.1 Arthrobacter sp. 10L430
ACCCCGCAGACCAAGGACATGGTCGCGGACCTGACCGATGACCAGATCTGGAACCTCAAGCGCGGCGGCCACGACTACCGCAAGGTCTACGCCGCGTACAAGGCAGCGACCGAATTCAAGGGCAAGCCCACCGTGATCCTGGCCAAAACGGTCAAGGGCTACGGCCTCGGCCCGCACTTCGAAGGCCGCAACGCCACCCACCAGATGAAAAAACTCACCCTCGACGACCTCAAGGAATTCAGGGACTACCTCAGGATTCCGATCTCCGACGCGCGCTTGGAGGAAGACCCTTACAGCCCGCCCTACTACCACCCCGGTGTGGACGCCCCCGAGATCGCCTACCTCCTTGAAAGAAGAAGGGAACTGGGCGGCTATACGCCCGAGCGCCGTCCCAACCATGCGGCTATTGAGCTCCCCGAGGCCAAGACCTTTGACATCGCCAAGCGGGGCACCGGCAAGCAGCAGGCCGCCACGACCATGGCCTTCGTCCGCCTCCTCAAGGACCTCCTCCGCGACAAGAAGTTCGGGCACCGGATCGTTCCCATCGTTCCCGACGAATCGCGCACCTTCGGCATGGACGCGTTCTTCCCGACCGCGAAGATCTACAACCCGGGCGGCCAGAACTACCTGTCCGTGGACCGCGACCTGGTCCTGGCCTACAAGGAATCCGCCCAGGGCCAGCTGATCCACCCCGGCATCAACGAAGCCGGCGCCGTCGCAGCGTTCACCGCCGCCGGCACCGCCTACGCCACCCACGGCGTGCCGCTGATCCCGGTCTACGTGTTCTACTCCATGTTCGGCTTCCAGCGCACCGGCGACGCCTTCTGGGCCGCCGC
>NZ_JBFTJD010000069.1:0-623 GCF_056395245.1 Arthrobacter sp. 10L430
GTCATCGGCCTCGGCAGCATCGGATCCATGGCCCTCTGGCAAGCCTCCCGCCTGACCCAGGACGTCGTCGGATTCGAAGCCCACGCACCCGCCCACGGCCGTAGCGCCGTGGGCGGGGACACCCGGCTCTTCCGCATGCTCTACCGCGGGATACCCGACTACTACCCCATCCTGGAACGCTCCCGSRRCMTCTGGGCCGARCTCGAAGCCGAAACMGGACARRACATCCTCACCCGCTGCGGCGGACTCTCCATCGGAACCGCCGATGGGCCCTACATCCCCAAGCTCCTGGAAACCACCAGGACCAACGGCGCTGCCCACGTAATCCTCAGCCGCGAAGACATGGCCGAACACTACCCCCAGCACAACCTCCGCGACGACGACATCGCCGTCTACGACCCCAACGCCGGCGCACTGCGCACCGACCGAGCCGTCACAGCCGCCGTCGCCGCCGCCCAGGCCAACGGCGCAACAATCCACACCAACACACCCATCGACAGCATCACCGAAACCGGCAACGGCGTCACCATCACCTCCGGCAAGAAGTCCTGGACCTTCGAGAACGTCATCGTCTCCTCCGGCGGCTGGTCCCAACAACTCATGCCCGACTACCTGCAGAAGGC
>NZ_JBFTJD010000070.1:0-552 GCF_056395245.1 Arthrobacter sp. 10L430
GAGATGAACGCGGCTTTCTCGCCGAAGAATTCGCGGGCGTAGGAGACGAAGGAGCCCGAGGACGGGCGGTGCAGGACCAGTTCGCCGAGGGCGCGGAGGATCAGGAAGGCGAAGAAGCCGCAGACGGCGTAGGCGATGACGAGCGAGGGTCCGGCGGCGTTGAGCCGGCCGCCGGCGCCGAGGAACAGGCCGGTGCCGATCGCGCCGCCGATCGCGATCATCTGGATCTGCCGGGGCTTCAGGCTCTTGTGGTAGCCCTTGTCCTCCGCGTGGAGAAGCTTCTCGGTGGCGTGCGCCTGGGCCGGAACCGTGTGGTCTGTGACGGCCGCGGTGCTTGCGGCGCCCTGTGGGGAGTTGGACATGGGGGATCCTTTGTTTCCAGTGGGGGACGGGAAAAGCGGTTTATTTGCTGAGGTTGGCGAGGCGTTCGGGGCTGAGGAGTTCCTGGAGTTGGTTTGCGGTGAGGAGGCCGTGTTCGAGGACGAGTTCGGCCACGCCCTTGCCGGTGGCGAGGGCTTCCTGGGCGATGGCGGTGGCGGTGGCGTAGCCCAG
>NZ_JBFTJD010000071.1:0-536 GCF_056395245.1 Arthrobacter sp. 10L430
ATCCACACCAACACACCCATCGACAGCATCACCGAAACCGGCAACGGCGTCACCATCACCTCCGGCAAGAAGTCCTGGACCTTCGAGAACGTCATCGTCTCCTCCGGCGGCTGGTCCCAACAACTCATGCCCGACTACCTGCAGAAGGCCACAGAGACCAAACGGTGCTTCCTGACCTGGTTCGTAGCCAAGGACGCGGCAGACTTCTCCCCGGAGCGGTTCCCCGTCTTCATCCGGATCTCCGGAGACCGCTCCATGTACGGTGCGCCGAGCGTCGACGGCGCGACGGTCAAGGCAACCCTGGACGATCGCGGGGCTGGGACACCATCCGCTGACTCAGTACCAAGGGAACTGACTCCGGCAGAAGTCGCCGAGACCACCGAAACCGTCGCTGAGTTCTTCCCCGGCCTCGTCCCGAACATCGTCCGCTCAGATGCCTTTCCGGACCTCTACACCTCGGATGGGAACCCTCTGCTCGGCCACCTCAGGGAAAACAGCAAAATCTACTGCGCCACCGGCTTCTCCGGCCAAGGCTT
>NZ_JBFTJD010000072.1:0-536 GCF_056395245.1 Arthrobacter sp. 10L430
ATCCACACCAACACACCCATCGACAGCATCACCGAAACCGGCAACGGCGTCACCATCACCTCCGGCAAGAAGTCCTGGACCTTCGAGAACGTCATCGTCTCCTCCGGCGGCTGGTCCCAACAACTCATGCCCGACTACCTGCAGAAGGCAACGGAGCCGTACCGGATCTATCTCACCTGGTTCGCGGCCAAGGATGCGGCAGAGTTTTCCCCGGAGCGGTTCCCCGTCTTCATCCGGATCTCCGGAGACCGCTCCATGTACGGTGCGCCGAGCGTCGATGGCGTCACCGTCAAGGCCACGTTGGACGGCAGGGGTGCACCCACGGCCAGCGCCGATTCCGTACCGCGGGACCTGACGGCCGCCGAGATCCAGGAAACCACCGAAACTGTCGCTGAGTTCTTCCCCGGCCTCGTCCCGAACATCGTCCGCTCAGATGCCTTTCCGGACCTCTACACCTCGGATGGGAACCCTCTGCTCGGCCACCTCAGGGAAAACAGCAAAATCTACTGCGCCACCGGCTTCTCCGGCCAAGGCTT
>NZ_JBFTJD010000073.1:0-509 GCF_056395245.1 Arthrobacter sp. 10L430
CAGGCTTATCGCAGATTCCTACGTCCTTCTTCGGCTCCTAATGCCAAGGCATCCACCGTGTGCTCTTAAAAACTTGACCACAAAAGATCAAAAAAACTACTTCACGAGAGAACCACGAAAACCAGCCACACCCAACACCACCACCCCAACAGGGTGACACCATCACGCGCAGCCAGATCCAGGTTCATATTCTTGGAAATTGCTTCTTATAAAAGATGCTCGCGTCCACTATGTAGTTCTCAAACAACAACCCCGTACCACACACCCCACACACCAGCCCCCAAAAGGAACCAAACCGTGCATGCTCGATGCAGCCAGGAAACCAGAAACAAACAAAACCCGCCCCCACACGCACGCCGCCCCCCCTTCTTACAAGGAAACGACCCGCCCGCGTCAACGGTCCTGTTGCCTCAGGACCCAACAGTGTGCCAAACACTACCCGGCGATACCGTTCCGGCGAGCGTTCCAGGACACCGGGCCCCCCGAAGGGAACACCAGTGACCGTACTA
>NZ_JBFTJD010000074.1:0-508 GCF_056395245.1 Arthrobacter sp. 10L430
CAGGCTTATCGCAGATTCCTACGTCCTTCTTCGGCTCCTAATGCCAAGGCATCCACCGTGTGCTCTTAAAAACTTGACCACAAAAGATCAAAAAAACTAATTCACGAGAGAACCACGAAAACCAGCCACACCCAACACCACCACCCCAAAGGGTGACACCATCACGCGCAGCCAGATCCAGGTTCATATTCTTGGAAATTGCTTCTTATAAAAGATGCTCGCGTCCACTATGTAGTTCTCAAACAACAACCCCGTACCACACACCCCACACACAACCCCCAAAAAAAGGGAATTCCTACCGTGTGATCGGTGCAGCCAGGAAACCAGAAACAAACAAACCCGCCCCCACACGCACGCCGCCCCCCTTCTTACAAGGAAACGACCCGCCCGCGTCAACGGTCCTGTTGCCTCAGGACCCAACAGTGTGCCAAACACTACCCGGCGATACCGTTCCGGCGAGCGTTCCAGGACACCGGGCCCCCCGAAGGGAACACCAGTGACCGTACTA
>NZ_JBFTJD010000075.1:0-491 GCF_056395245.1 Arthrobacter sp. 10L430
GTGCAGCGCGGCCACACCCTGGACGGCCTCGGCAAGTACTACCTCGAGACCATCGAGCAGTCCCCGGCCGAGCCGGTCGACGTGGTCCAGGCCCTCAAGGACGCCAAGGCTGACGTCATGGTCTGCTACCTGCCCGTCGGATCGCAGGAAGCCGCGGAATTCTACGCACAGTGCGCCATCGACGCCGGCGTGGGCTTCGTCAACGCCCTTCCCGTGTTCCTCGCCGGCACCAAGGAATGGGCGGACAAGTTCACCGCCGCCGGCGTTCCGATCGTGGGCGATGACATCAAGAGCCAGATCGGCGCGACCATCACGCACCGCGTCATGGCCAAGCTCTTCGAAGACCGCGGCGTCACGCTGGACCGCACGTACCAGCTCAATGTCGGCGGCAACATGGACTTCAAGAACATGCTGGAGCGCGACCGCCTCGAGTCCAAGAAGATCTCCAAGACCCAGGCCGTCACCTCGAACGTCGAGGCCGAACTGGCTGC
>NZ_JBFTJD010000076.1:0-473 GCF_056395245.1 Arthrobacter sp. 10L430
GCCCTCGCCACCAACACCCTGCCAGCCACCGGCGGACTCCGGCCCCAGGTCATGGTCACCATCAGCTACCAGGACCTCCTGAACCGCCTCCACACCACCGCCGCCAACGGCCCCCGCTACACCCGACACACACCCACGACCCGGACAACGACCAACACCGGCGACCCCAGCAGCCGCCCCGGCGACAATGCACAAACCCACTGGCAAAACCCGGCAGCCACAGGCACTGCACCCGCAGCGACCGACGACACCGCCGGCGGCCAGCCCCCGCTCCCCGGCACCCCCGCCGGGACCGGGACGTTCGCCTTCACCGGCCCCGTCACCCCCGCCGGGACCGGGACGTTCGCCTTCACCGGCCCCGTCACCCCCGCCACCGTCCGCAAAATCGCCTGCGACGCCGACATCATCCCCATCCTCCTCGGCAGCCAAGGCCGCATCCTGGACATCGGCCGCACCACCCGGATCTTCCCACC
>NZ_JBFTJD010000077.1:0-461 GCF_056395245.1 Arthrobacter sp. 10L430
CTGATGGTGACCATGACCTGGGGCCGGAGTCCGCCGGTGGCTGGCAGGGTGTTGGTGGCGAGGGCTGTTTTGCAGGCGCCGACGAGGCCGTCGAGGAGTTGTTGGGGGCGGGTGCGGCGTTCGAGGTGGGCGTCCGCGGCCGCGGCTTCCGCCGCGGCGCCGAATCCCGGCCCGGCATGCGCGCCCGCTCCGTCCTCGCCGTCGCGGTCACCGTTCTCGCCGGCGCCGGTGCCTGTTCCCGAGCCTGTTCCGTCCGCGGTGGTGGTGGGTTGGGTGCGGGGGTTGGTGGCGGTGTTCATGGCGGTGAGCAAATGTTCGTATTGGTCGGTGGTGGCGAAGATTTCCAGGTGGTGGAGGCCGCGGCGGGGCCGGCGGGTGAAGGCGCCTTGGCGGTGGCGGAGTTCTTCTTCGCTGGGTTCGGTGCCGTCCTGGTCGATGGCGTCGGTCCAGCGGTGGGCGAT
>NZ_JBFTJD010000078.1:0-453 GCF_056395245.1 Arthrobacter sp. 10L430
TCCCGGCGTCGGCCAGGTACTCGAGATAGCGGCGCACGGTGACCCTGGACATCCCCAGGGCGACAGTTGCCTCGCTCGCGGACACGGCCCGGCCAAGGCTCGCCAGGAGGTCTTTGACGGACTCCAGGCTATGGGCGGAAAGGCCCTTGGGCAGCGGGACTTCGGTGGGTGCGCGGAGACTGGCAAACGCCTGGTCCACATCGCTTTGCGAGGCTCCACTCGCCCGCGCGCCCGACGCCGGGGCGGCGAGTTGCTCACGGAAGGTGCGGTAGCTGGCGAGTTTGTCCGCGAACGTTGCGAACGTGAACGGCTTGATGAGGTACTGCACGACGCCGATCGACACCGCGCTTCGGACAATGTTCACTTCCCTGACGGCGGTGATGGCGATGATGTCGGCGAGCAGTCCCGAAGCGCGCATTCGGCGGGCAACATCCAGCCCATGAAGATCCGGCA
>NZ_JBFTJD010000079.1:0-446 GCF_056395245.1 Arthrobacter sp. 10L430
CTGATGGTGACCATGACCTGGGGCCGGAGTCCGCCGGTGGCTGGCAGGGTGTTGGTGGCGAGGGCTGTTTTGCAGGCGCCGACGAGKCCGTCGAGGAGTTGTTGGGGGCGGGTGCGGCGTTCGAGGTGGGCGTCCGCGGCCGCGGCTTCGGCCGCGGCGCCGAATCCCGGCCCGGCATGCGCGCCCGCTCCGTTCTCGCCGGCAGGGCCGTCCCCGTTCTCCCCGGTGCCTGTTCCGTCCGCGGTGGTGGTGGGTTGGGTGCGGGGGTTGGTGGCGGTGCTCATGGCGGTGAGGAGGTGTTCGTATTGGTCGGTGGTGGCGAAGATTTCCAGGTGGTGGAGGCCGCGGCGGGGCCGGCGGGTGAAGGCGCCTTGGCGGTGGCGGAGTTCTTCTTCGCTGGGTTCGGTGCCGTCCTGGTCGATGGCGTCGGTCCAGCGGTGGGCGAT
>NZ_JBFTJD010000080.1:0-441 GCF_056395245.1 Arthrobacter sp. 10L430
GCAAAACAGCCCTCGCCACCAACACCCTGCCAGCCACCGGCGGACTCCGGCCCCAGGTCATGGTCACCATCAGCTACCAGGACCTCCTGAACCGCCTCCACACCACCGCCGCCAACGGCCCCCGCTACACCCGCCACACACCCACACCCCGGACAACCACCAACACCGCCGGCCCCAGCCGCCCCGGCGACAATGCACAAACCCACTGGCAAAACCCGGCAGCCACAGGCACCGCACCCGCCCCGACCGACGACACCGCCACTGGCCAGCCCCCGCTCCCCGACACCGCCGGCGGCCAGCCCCCGCTCCCCGACACGCCCGCCGGGACCGGGACGTTCGCCTTCACCGGCCCCGTCACCCCCGCCACCGTCCGCAAAATCGCCTGCGACGCCGACATCATCCCCATCCTCCTCGGCAGCCAAGGCCGCATCCTGGACATCG
>NZ_JBFTJD010000081.1:0-413 GCF_056395245.1 Arthrobacter sp. 10L430
GTGAAGCTGACCGGTACTAATAGGCCGATAACTTACACCACACACCATTGGTGAACGGATTCAAAAGACGTTCACACCCACAATGGTACGAAGATAACAAGACTGCCCGCGTCCACTATGTGGTTCCCAACCAACAAACCCGTTGCTTGCGAACCAACAACTGAATATAACAACACCACACCTGCGCCACCCCCCCAAACAGGGGAACGGCACAGGAAGTTGTAACCACAGGTTTTCCCAACCCCCCCAGGGGGGTTCGGGTACAAGGGTTACGGCGGTCATAGCGTGGGGGAAACGCCCGGTCCCATTCCGAACCCGGAAGCTAAGACCCACAGCGCCGATGGTACTGCACCCGGGAGGGTGTGGGAGAGTAGGTCACCGCCGGACACTATTTACGGCCAAGGCCCCGACAG
>NZ_JBFTJD010000082.1:0-403 GCF_056395245.1 Arthrobacter sp. 10L430
GCCCTCGCCACCAACACCCTGCCAGCCACCGGCGGACTCCGGCCCCAGGTCATGGTCACCATCAGCTACCAGGACCTCCTGAACCGCCTCCACACCACCGCCGCCAACGGCCCCCGCTACACCCGACACACACCCACGACCCGGACAACCACCAACACCGACGGCCCCAGCCGCCCCGGCGACAATGCACAAACCCACTGGCAAAACCCGGCAGCCACAGGCACCGCACCCGCAGCGACCGACGACACCGCGACCGGCCAGCCCCCGCTCCCCGACACGCCCGCCGGGACCGGGACGTTCGCCTTCACCGGCCCCGTCACCCCCGCCACCGTCCGCAAAATCGCCTGCGACGCCGACATCATCCCCATCCTCCTCGGCAGCCAAGGCCGCATCCTGGACATCG
>NZ_JBFTJD010000083.1:0-392 GCF_056395245.1 Arthrobacter sp. 10L430
CGCCGGCTCGCCCTCGCCGCGGCCGTGCTGCCCCGCACCGGCCTCAACGCCCACCCCATGCCCCCCGCCTGCGAACAGACCGCCGCGAACCTCGCCGCCGGGACCATCGCCTCCCGCGCCGGAACCATCATCACCACCGCCCTGGACAAGGCCCGCCCCATCACCGACCCCGCGACCCTCCACACCATGGAGGCCGCCCTGAACCGCACCGCCCTGGAGAACGACCACGACTTCCTGCTCCGCATCGCCCACCGCTGGACCGACGCCATCGACCAGGACGGCACCGAACCCAGCGAAGAAGAACTCCGCCACCGCCAAGGCGCCTTCACCCGCCGGCCCCGCCGCGGCCTCCACCACCTGGAAATCTTCGCCACCACCGACCAATACGAACA
>NZ_JBFTJD010000084.1:0-383 GCF_056395245.1 Arthrobacter sp. 10L430
CTCTATGTTCCGCTCACTGACTACTCGCAGATCATTTTCTGTGAACACGTCGATCTGATCCTCTATGTTCCGCTCACTGACTACTCGCAGATCATTTTCTGTGAACACGTCGATCTGATCCTTGACGAGGTCGGCGGCGCGGTTGCCTCCACGACTGGCGACGATATCCCCATTGGCGTCAAGGCATCTTTACAGGAACTTCGCCGTCGCGTCTCCCAGGGTGTCACCCTCACCCCCAGTTGGTCGCGTGCTTCCAAGGTTCTTCGCGAGGTCTCCCAGGGTGTCACCCTCACCATGGGCTATTTTCCGGTCGCTCACAAAGACGGCGTTCCCTTCGACGGGCCACACGATATCGAAACCTTGTCGGTCGATTCCGAAACGCT
>NZ_JBFTJD010000085.1:0-363 GCF_056395245.1 Arthrobacter sp. 10L430
TTCCCCACTGCTGCCTCCCGTAGGAGTCTGGGCCGTGTCTCAGTCCCAGTGTGGCCGGTCACCCTCTCAGGCCGGCTACCCGTCGTCGCCTTGGTGAGCCATTACCTCACCAACAAGCTGATAGGCCGCGAGTCCATCCAAAACCACAAAAAGCTTTCCACCCCCCACCATGCGATGAGGAGTCATATCCGGTATTAGACCCAGTTTCCCAGGCTTATCCCAGAGTTAAGGGCAGGTTACTCACGTGTTACTCACCCGTTCGCCACTAATCCCCGRTGCAAGCACCGGATCATCGTTCGACTTGCATGTGTTAAGCACGCCGCCAGCGTTCATCCTGAGCCAGGATCAAACTCTCCGTTGAAG
>NZ_JBFTJD010000086.1:0-363 GCF_056395245.1 Arthrobacter sp. 10L430
GTGCAGCGCGGCCACACCCTGGACGGCCTCGGCAAGTACTACCTCGAGACCATCGAGCAGTCCCCGGCCGAGCCGGTCGACGTGGTCCAGGCCCTCAAGGACGCCAAGGCTGACGTCATGGTCTGCTACCTGCCCGTCGGATCGCAGGAGGCCGCGGAGTTCTACGCACAGTGCGCCATCGACGCCGGCGTGGGCTTCGTCAACGCCCTGCCGGTGTTCCTCGCCGGCACCAAGGAATGGGCCGACAAGTTTACCGCCGCCGGCGTTCCGATCGTGGGCGATGACATCAAGAGCCAGATCGGCGCGACCATCACGCACCGCGTCATGGCCAAGCTCTTCGAAGACCGCGGCGTCACGCTGGAC
>NZ_JBFTJD010000087.1:0-362 GCF_056395245.1 Arthrobacter sp. 10L430
GCAAAACAGCCCTCGCCACCAACACCCTGCCAGCCACCGGCGGACTCCGGCCCCAGGTCATGGTCACCATCAGCTACCAGGACCTCCTGAACCGCCTCCACACCACCGCCGCCAACGGCCCCCGCTACACCCGCCACACACCCACACCCACACCCACACCCTTCGCCTCAACCGCCACCCCGGCCCCAACGGCTCAGGCGCCAGAAACCCCCACCGGGACCGGGACGTTCGCCTTCACCGGCCCCGTCACCCCCGCCACCGTCCGCAAAATCGCCTGCGACGCCGACATCATCCCCATCCTCCTCGGCAGCCAAGGCCGCATCCTGGACATCGGCCGCACCACCCGGATCTTCCCACCCCAC
>NZ_JBFTJD010000088.1:0-329 GCF_056395245.1 Arthrobacter sp. 10L430
CCCCCCTTCTTACAAGGAAACGACCCGCCCGCGTCAACGGTCCTGTTGCCTCAGGACCCAACAGTGTGCCAAACACTACCCGGCGATACCGTTCCGGCGAGCGTTCCAGGACACCGGGCCCCCCGAAGGGAACACCAGTGACCGTACTAACCGCCGGCACGTGCCGCCAGGCACCTATTTGTTGATATTCCACCCATGAGCACCCGCCGCAGAACAATCGTCTGCGCAACGGGCTTTTACTCCTGACAACCCCTCCACACCCACATAACGCGGGGCAAGGTGATTGTAGGTGCTCCTTAGAAAGGAGGTGATCCAGCCGCACCTTCCGG